>NZ_JBEXSI010000068.1:0-30889 GCF_040613515.1 Streptomyces sp. NPDC006261 | reverse complement strand
GGGGGCCGTGGCCCCCGCGCCCCCTCCCTGCGCTTCTCTGCTTCTCGGCTACTTCGCGCGGTCGAAGTCGATGGCGCTGTAGGCGCGCAGCTTCGACAGCCTGTGGGTCGAGGAGATCGTCCGGATCGTGCCGGACTTGGAGCGCATCACGATCGACTCGGTGGTCGCCGTCTCCGCGCGGTACCGCACACCGCGCATCAGCTCGCCGTCGGTGATGCCCGTCGCCACGAAGAACACGTTGTCGCCCCTGACCAGGTCGTCGGTCGACAGCACCCGGTCCAGATCGTGGCCCGCGTCCAGCGCCTTCTGCCGCTCCGCCTCGTCCTTGGGCCAGAGCTTGCCCTGGATGACGCCGCCGAGGCACTTTATGGCGCACGCCGAGATGATGCCCTCGGGGGTGCCGCCGATGCCCATCAGCAGGTCGACGCCGGTGCCCTCGCGGGCGGCCATGATGGAGCCCGCCACGTCGCCGTCGGAGATGAACTTGATCCGGGCGCCGGTCTCCCGGATCTCCTTGACGATGCCCTCGTGGCGGGGGCGGTCCAGGATGACGACGGTGACGTCCTCGGGCGTGGAGTTCTTCGCCCGGGCGACGCGCCGGATGTTCACCGCCACCGGGGCGTCGATGTCGACGAAGTCCGCCGCCTCGGGCCCCGTCACCAGCTTGTCCATGTAGAAGACCGCGGACGGGTCGAACATCGCCCCGCGGTCGGCGGCCGCCAGCACGGCGATCGCGTTGGGCATGCCCTTGGCGTTGAGCGTGGTGCCGTCGATCGGGTCGACCGCGATGTCGACCTCGGCGCCGGTGCCGTCGCCGACCCGCTCGCCGTTGAACAGCATGGGGGCTTCGTCCTTCTCGCCCTCCCCGATGACGACGACGCCGTTCATCGAGACGGTCGAGACGAGGGTGCGCATGGCCTTCACGGCGGCGCCGTCGGCGCCGATCTTGTCGCCGCGGCCCACCCAGCGCCCGGCGGCCATCGCGGCGGCCTCGGTGACCCGGACCAACTCCAGGGCCAGGTTGCGGTCGGGGGCCTCCGGGGAGACCTCCAATTGGGACGGCAGATGATGCTCGGACATCGGAGCGCACCTTTCTGTACGGCGACGACCGGATATGAGGGTGCTGTGACTCTATCGGTAGGTCGATAAAATGAGCAGTGCGGGTCACGCATGAGCGCCCCGGTCCGTGTCCCCGTCGCCACCCACGGTCAGGGCCGCCGGTCGCCCCGACCCTGCGGCCGGGCGTGCCGGGTCGCGTGCCACCATGGATGCCGTGGCAGAGAGCAAGCGAGGCAAGCAGACGGCCAGGAACATGTTCCTGTCGACCGTGGTGACCGCCGCCTGTGCGGGCGTCATCTACATGTTCGTTCCGCACGACGAGAACCTCGACCCGGTCAAGGCCGTGGACTTCACCGTGGAACTGGCGACGGTGCGTATCGCCGCCCCCTATCCGGTCGCCGCGCCGGAGGGGCTGCCGGAGAAGTGGAAGCCGACCTCCGTCTCGTACGACGCCACCGCCGGCAAGGCCTGGCACATCGGCTTCCTCGACCCGGACGGCAAGTACGTCGCGGTCGAGCAGTCCACGGCCGCCGCGCGGACGTACGTCCCCCAGGTCAGCCAGAAGGCCAAGGACACCGGGACCACCGAGACGGTGGCGGGCCGTGAGTGGCAGGTCTGGGAGGGCGAGAAGTACGACGCCCTCGTCCTGCCCGAGAAGGGTCACACCACCGTGGTGACCGGCTCGGCTCCCAGGGGGCGGCTGGTGGAGATGGCCCAGGCACTGAGGACGGAGCCGGTCGGAGGGGCGGCGTCGTCCGCGTCGGCTTCGCCGTCTGCTTCCTGACGGCGGCCTTCCTGGCTGTACGTACGCGAAGGGGCCCTGGAACACCGAGTGGCACTTGGTGTTCCAGGGCCCCTTCGCCGCGTGGCCGCTCAGACGGTGGTGATGACCTCGTCGTAGGAAAGGCGCGGGCTGCGCGGGAACCAGGCGTCCTCGCCCGGCCTGCCGATGTTGACGACCATCAGCGGCGTGTGGTCGCCGTCCAGGAACTCCTTCTGGATGCCGGCGGCGTCGTAGCCGGTCATCGGTCCGGCGGCCAGGCCGGCGGCGCGGACGCCGATGATGAAGTAGGCGGCCTGCAGCGCGGCGTTGAGTCCGGCGGCCGACTCGCGGACCGGGCGCTCGGCGAAGAACATGTCCTTGGCCTGCGGGAAGTGCGGCAGCAGCGCCGGAAGCTCCTCGTGGAACTCGTTGTCGGCGGCCAGGATCGCGACCAGCGGGGCGGTGGCGGTCTTCGGGCGGTTGCCCTCGGCCATGTGCTGCACCAGGCGCTCGCGGCCCTCGGCGGAGCGGACCAGGACGATGCGCAGCGGCGACTGGTTGAAGGCGGTCGGGCCGAACTTGACCAGGTCGTAGATCGCCTGGACCTGCTCGTCGGTCACCGGCTCGTCGGTGAAGGTGTTGGCGGTGCGGGCCTCACGGAAGAGGAGGTCCTGGGCGGCGGGGTCAAGAACGAGGGACATCTGAGGCAGACCTTCCGAAAATGCGTGGGGGAAAGCGATGCATCGACCGTAACCGAGGAATAGGTTAACTTTCAACTAAAACGGAGCGGGGTGATCCACTCCACAGCTCCTCCGGTTCTCCGGGTGCTCAGCCGTCGGAGGCGGGGCCCCCGCCGGGCTCGCCCTCCGGACGGGCCAGCGCCGCGTCCAGCCGGGCCCGGGCGCCCTCCAGCCAGCGGCGGCAGATCTTCGCCAGCTCCTCGCCCCGCTCCCACAGGGCCAGCGACTCCTCCAGCGTCGTGCCGCCCGCCTCCAGCCGGCGTACGACCTCGATCAGCTCGTCCCGCGCCTGCTCGTACCCGAGCGTGCTCGTCGCGGCAGCCGCCGCCGTACCGTCGTCCGTCATGTGATCCACCCTTGCATGTGAGCTGCTACGTCATCGTGGGGCACGGCCCCCGGGCGGCCGGTCCGCCGGCTCACCCGCCCCCGTCCACCCGCACCGTGAACTCGCCCTCCGACACCCGCGCCCGCAGCGGCTCACCGGGAGCCCCGGCCTCGTCGGGGGAGCGCACCACATGGCCGTCGGGCCGCTGGAGCACCGCGTACCCCCGCTCCAGCGTGGCGGCGGGCGAGAGGGAGACGACCCGGGCCCGGGTGTGCGCGAGCTCCGAATCGGCCCGGTCCAGCAGATGGCCCAGCACCCGGCGGCTCCGCCCGAGCAGCGCGTCGATCTCCGCCGCCCGCTCGTCCACCAGACGCTGGGGCCGCTCCATCGCGGGCCGGCCCAGCGCGTGCGCGAGCCCCCGCTCCTCGCGGTCCAGGATCCCCCGCACGGTCCGCAGCGCCCGGTCCCGGAGCTGCTGCACCCGCTCCAACTCCTCGCCCACATCCGGCACGACCTTCTTGGCCGCGTCCGTGGGTGTGGAGGCGCGCAGGTCGGCCACGAGGTCCAGCAGCGGGGAGTCCGGCTCGTGGCCGATCGCGGAGACCACCGGCGTACGGCAGGCGGCCACGGCCCGGATCAGCTGCTCGTCGGAGAACGGCAGCAGGTCCTCCACGCTGCCGCCGCCCCGGGCCACGACGATCACGTCCACCTCGGGCAGCGCGTCCAGCTCCTCGACCGCCTGGACCACCTGACTGACCGCGTGCACCCCCTGCACGGCGGTGTTGCGGATCTCGAAGCGGACGGCGGGCCAGCGGCGGCGGGCGTTCTCCAGGACATCGCGCTCGGCGGCGGAGGCACGCCCGCTGACCAACCCGATGAGCTGCGGAAGGAAGGGGAGCGGCTTCTTCCGGTCCAGGGCGAAGAGCCCCTCGGCGGCCAGCGACTTCTTCAGCTGCTCCAGCCGCACGAGCAGCTCACCGATGCCGACCGGCCGTATGTCGGTGGCCCGCAGCGACAGCTGCCCCCGGGGCGCGTACCACTCGGGCTTGGCGAGGACGACGACGCGCGCGCCCTCGCTCACCACGTCCGCGATCCGGTCGAACACCTGCCGGAAGCAGGTCACGCTCACCGAGATGTCGTGGGACGGGTCGCGCAGGGTCAGGAAGACGACCCCGGCACCCGGCCGCCGCGACAGCTGGGTGATCTGCCCCTCCACCCAGATGGCGCCGAGCCGGTCGATCCACCCCCCGATGAGGCGCGACACCTCACCGACGGGCAGCGGCGCTTCCGCGGACGTGTTGAGAGCCATGCGCACGAGCGTATCGGGGCGCACCGACAACGAAGGCGGTCCACGGACGGAAGCTGTGCGGGCCACGGACGGAAGCTGTGCGGGCCGCGGACGGAAGCTGTGCGGGCCGCGGACGGAAGCTGTGCGGGCCACGGACGGAAGCTGTGCGGGCCACGGACGGAAGCTGTCCGGCGAAGGCTTGCTCAGCGCCCCGCCCCGCGCTCCGTCCCGCGCCCGCCCGCCCCCTGCACCGCGAGGACCACGAACCCCACCGCCAGCCAGCACAGCCCGACCACCTGGGCGCTCGTCGTCGCCTCCACGATCACGGCGACCAGCACCCCCGCACCGACCACCGGGAAGAGCACGTGCTTCCACCAGACGGGCGGCCCGGACATCCGGCGTACGACGAACCAGCCGACCACCGACGCGTGCAGCAGAACGAACGCGGTCAGCGCCCCGATGTCCACGACCGACACCAGATGGTCGAGGCCGTCGTCGCGCCGGGCGGCCCACACCGCAGCCACCAGCGTCACGATCGCCGCGCCCAGGATCGCCAGGCGCGGCACGCCCGACTCGGGGTCGACCTTGGCGAGGAAGGGCGGCAGCCGCCGCTCACGGGCCATCGCGAAGACGAGGCGCCCGGCAGCCGCCTGCCCCGCCAGCGCCGCGAACGCCGCCCCGATCGCCTTGCTGACCGCCACCAGGTCGTGCAACCAGGTCCCGACGGAGGCGTCGACCGTGTCGTAGAAGGCCGACCCCTGGGCCGCCGGATCCGCCGCCAGCTCGGCCGAGCTCATCGGCTCGAGCAGCGCCGCCAGATAGGTCTGGGCGATGAAGAGGACCCCCGCGAGCACCAGACAGAACAGCACCGCCCGCGCCACCTTCTGCGACCCTCCCGTCACCTCCTCCGCGAACGAGGCGATGGCGTCGAACCCCAGATACGACAGGACGGCCACCGACACCGCGCCGAGCACCGCCGCCATGGAGAACGCCGAGTCCCCGGTCAGCGGCGTCAGCCACCCGCGCTGCGCTCCGTCCCGTACGAGGACGACCACGGCCGACACCATGAAGACCAGCAGCACCACGATCTCCATGGCCAGCACGGCGAACCCGACCCGCGCGGCCGCCCGCACCCCCCACAGGTTGAGCAACGTGGTCACGAGCACGGCGATCGCGGTCCACACCCACCGCGACACCTCCGGGACCAGGGCGTTCATGGCGATCCCGGAGAAGAGGTAGGCGACGGCCGGGATCAGCAGATAGTCCAGCATCGCCATCCACCCCGCGATGAACCCGGGCCCTTCTCCGAGCCCCTTGCGGGCATACGTGAAGACGGAGCCGGCGAAGGGGGCCACGCGCACCATCTGGGCGTAACTGAAGGCGGTGAACCCCATGACGACGGTGGCCACGATGTAGACGAGGGCGACCGAACCGCCGGACTTGGCGTCCAGGGTGCCGAAGATGCCGACGGGGGCCATGGGTGCGATGAACAGCAGCCCGTAGACGACGAGGTCCCGGAAGCCGAGGGTCCGCCGCAGCTTGCCCTCCTCGACGCTGCTTCCCACCCCGCTGCCGCCTGCGGACCCCGTACCGCTCCCCGAGACAGACGTCATGAACCCTCCACAGTCACCGTCCGGCACCGACCGCTCCACACGTGCAGCCATCAGTCTCCCGACCCGGCCGTCATGGCGCCTGTTCGGTACGGCCTTACGATGGGACGCATGACTGCAACGCCTGCCCGCCGTGTCCTGCTCGCCGCACCCCGTGGCTACTGCGCGGGCGTGGACCGCGCCGTGATCGCCGTCGAGAAGGCCCTGGAGCAGTACGGGGCCCCGATCTACGTCCGCCACGAGATCGTGCACAACAAGTACGTCGTGCAGACCCTGGAGAAGAAGGGCGCGATCTTCGTGGACATCACCGCAGAGGTCCCCGAGGGCTCCATCGTGATGTTCTCCGCGCACGGAGTCGCGCCCACCGTCCACGCGGAGGCCGCCGAGCGCAAGCTCGCGACCATCGACGCGACCTGCCCGCTGGTCACCAAGGTCCACAAGGAAGCCGTCCGGTACGCCAAGGAGGACTACGACATCCTCCTGATCGGCCACGAGGGCCACGAAGAGGTCATCGGCACCTCCGGCGAGGCCCCCGACCACATCCAGCTGGTCGACGGCCCCGAGGACGTGGCGAACATCGAGGTCCGCGACGAGTCGAAGGTCGTCTGGCTCTCCCAGACCACTCTCTCCGTCGACGAGACGATGGAGACGGTGGGCGCGCTCAAGTCGAAGTTCCCCAACCTCCTCTCGCCGCCCAGCGACGACATCTGCTACGCCACGCAGAACCGCCAGATCGCGGTGAAGAAGCTGGCCGAGGACGCCGAGCTGGTCATCGTGGTCGGCTCCAAGAACTCCTCCAACTCCATCCGCATGGTCGAGGTCGCCCTCGACGCCGGAGCCGACGCCGCGTACCTGGTCGACTTCGCGAGCGAGATCGACGAGGCGTGGCTGGAGGGCGTGAGCACGGTCGGCCTGACCTCCGGGGCCTCTGTCCCCGACGTCCTGGTCGACGGGGTCATCGAGTGGCTCGCGGAGCGCGGTTACGAGGACGTGGAGACGGTCAGGACGGCCGACGAGTCGATCACCTTCTCCCTCCCGAAGGAGCTCCGCCGGGACCTGCGCGCCGAGGCAGCCGCCCTCTCCGCCGAGTAGGCGCGAGTAGGCCGAGTAGCGGGGCACAGGGCCCGGCCTGCCCGTACGGTGTTTCCATGGAGATCTTCGGCGTGGACATCGGCGGTTCAGGGATCAAGGGCGCCCCCGTGGACCTGGACCGGGGGGACCTGGCGCAGGAGCGCCACAAAGTGCTGACACCGCATCCGGCCACGCCCGACCGCGTGGCCGGATGCGTGGCCGAGGTCGTCGGCCACTTCGGCTGGCAGGGCCCCATCGGGATCACGTTCCCGGGTGTCGTCACGGACGGCGTGACGCGCACGGCGGCCAATGTCGACAAGGGCTGGATCGACAAGGACGCCGGCGCCCTGCTGGGCGAGCGGGTCGGCCAGCCGGTGACGATCCTGAACGACGCGGACGCGGCCGGGGTCGCGGAGATGACGTTCGGCGCGGGCCGGGGCCGTAAGGGCACGGTCATCATGCTGACCCTCGGTACGGGCATCGGCAGCGCGCTCTTCATCGACGGCCGCCTCGTCCCCAACACCGAGCTCGGCCACCTGGAGCTGCACGGCCACGACGCGGAGAAGCGCGCCTCCACGAAGGCCAAGGAGGACGAGGACCTCAGCTGGCCGCACTGGGCGCACCGGGTGCAGAAGTATCTGCTGCACGTGGAGATGCTGTTCTCGCCCGAGCTCTTCATCATCGGGGGAGGGGTGAGCCGCAAGGCGGAGAAGTTCCTGCCGCTGATCGAGAAGGTGCGCGCGGAGATGGTCCCGGCACAGTTGCAGAACAACGCGGGGATCGTCGGCGCGGCGATGGCGGCGGCGGAGAAGTAGGGGCGGCGCTACCTGCTGGCGCGGGGGCGCTCGGCACGCCCGGCCGGCGCGCCCGCCCCGGAGACCTTCTTGGGCACTCGGCCCGCGGACCGCCCCTCCGGCTCCTCCCTCTCCGCCCCCGTACGCCCCTCAGCCAGCGGATACCGCCGCCGGGCCCGCAGACACCGGACCTTGCGTACGGTGGCGATGAGACCGGCGATCAGCGTCCCGCCGTACAGCCAGCCGGCGTGCACGGCGAGGGCGGTGACCAGGGCCATGGTCCGCCCGCCGAAGCCCCCGGCTCCGCCGGAGATCGGGAAGATCCCGAGGGCGAAGGCGATGGGCACACTGATCGGCGCGGTGACGAGGTCGGCGGGCCGGACCCAGAGCGCGGTGAGCGCGCTGACCAGCAGGAACAGCAGCCCGTAGACGATCTCGGAGCTGTCGAACAGCAGCCGGTCCAGACAGGCGAGCACGAACATGCTCAGCGAGGCGAACAGCCCGGCCCCGATCGCGGTGAGCCGGGGATCGGGGAACCGCCGCAGGGCGAGCAGCACGGGCGGCACGGCACGCACCCGGCCGCCGGCCGGCCCCACGGCCCGGTAGACGGTGGAACTCTCCCCGAAGGCACCCTGCACGGGCGCGACGGGAGGGACGGGCGCGGCGGTGGCCTGCGGGGCCGGCCCGCGCTGCGGGGGACGTGTCCTGTGCTGCTCCACGGGGACAACGTAGGTCGCGGGGCGGGAGGAATCAGGCGTTGGACACGCGCTTTGGCCGACCTTGGCGTTGCGTTCGATGCCACACGGCCGAAACGGATCTGTTCGGCGGTGTGCATACGGCCTTCGGCGGACCCGTGCGGGGCCGCGCGTCCCCGCCCGTAAACTGGAGAATCGGTCCACTCCGTGACCCGGCCCGAACAGCTGAGCCGGCCCCGGACGCCCCTGACCCCCTCCTCACTCCAGGAAGTCGCCAAAGTGTCGCTCACGATCGGAATCGTCGGTCTGCCGAATGTCGGCAAGTCGACCCTGTTCAACGCCCTGACCAAGAACGACGTGCTGGCGGCCAACTACCCGTTCGCCACGATCGAGCCGAACGTCGGTGTGGTCGGCGTCCCGGACCCGCGCCTGAACAAGCTCGCGGAGATCTTCAACTCCCAGAAGCTCCTGCCGGCCACCGTGGACTTCGTCGACATCGCCGGCATCGTCCGGGGCGCGTCGGAGGGTGAGGGCCTGGGCAACAAGTTCCTCGCGAACATCCGGGAGTCCGACGCGATCTGCCAGGTCATCCGCGCCTTCAAGGACGAGAACGTCGTCCACGTCGACGGCAAGGTCTCGCCCAAGGACGACATCGAGACGATCAACACCGAACTGATCCTCGCCGACCTCCAGTCCGTCGAGAAGGCCGTCCCGCGCCTGACGAAGGAGTCCCGCCTCCAGAAGGACAAGGTCGCGGTGCTCGCCGCGGTCGAGGACGCGCAGAGGATCCTGGAGTCCGGCCAGACCCTCTTCTCGGCGGGCATCACGGCCGCGACCGAGAAGGGCAAGCTCCTCCACGAGCTGCACCTGCTCACCGTCAAGCCCTTCCTCTACGTCTTCAACGTCGACGAGGACGAGCTGGTCGACGAGGACTTCAAGAACGAGCAGCGCGCCCTGGTCGCCCCCGCCGAGGCGATCTTCCTGAACGCCAAGATCGAGTCCGAGCTCATCGAGCTCGACGACGACGAGGCCCTGGAGCTCCTCCAGTCCATGGGCCAGGAGGAGCCCGGCCTCGCCACCCTCGGCCGCGTCGGCTTCGACACCCTGGGCCTCCAGACCTACCTCACGGCAGGCCCGAAGGAAGCCCGCGCCTGGACCATCAAGAAGGGCGCCACGGCCCCGGAGGCGGCCGGTGTGATCCACACCGACTTCCAGAAGGGCTTCATCAAGGCGGAGATCATCTCCTTCGACGACCTGGTCGAAACGGGCTCGGTCGCCGAGGCCCGCGCGAAGGGCAAGGCGCGCATGGAGGGCAAGGAGTACGTGATGCAGGACGGGGACGTCGTGGAGTTCCGCTTCAATGTGTAGCGGCTGACATATCACCACGTCGCTGATCTGGCAAACATGCAGGTCAGAAGGGGCCCGGATCTTCGGAGTCGGGCCCTTAGTTCTTTCCCCTGCCGGGATGGTGCTGGTATAGCTGACCCCTCGTCATCTGTCATCACCCCTGCTCATCCCTACCGTGCTGGGATGGTGCTGGGATGGGATGGGGAAGCCGTGCTGGGTTTCGGGTAGTCCGCTGCCCTGTTCTGCATGACGAATGGCACCGTGACTGAGGTCATGCCGGGTCTTGCTGCTGCGTCGGCCGGTTCATTGGTCAGGTCATGTGTCGGGCCTTCACCGCCGCTGGGCGGTGTGCAGCTCGTCGGTGAACCTGGCGATGGCCTCCTCGGCGGTGGGAGCAGGGCCGAACAGCTGTCCCTGGCGGGTGGGGTCGGCGACGTAGCGGCCGGTGTCGAACCAACGGAACATCGCGGCCATATCCTTGAGCAGGGGCATGAAGCGGCCGGCGACGGCGGCTGCGGCGCGGGTGACGGGGGACGGGACGGCCCACACCTTGATCTTCTTTCCGGCGCGGCGGCCCATCAGGTCGGCCACCTCGCGCATGCTGACCGGGCGGTCCCAGCCGATGTCGATGCGCTCACCGTCCTGGGTGTCGGCGTCAACCGCGGCGGCCAGGTAGGCGGCGAGGTCGGACATACGGACGAAGGTCAGCGGGACGCTGGTCTTGCCGATCCAGATCATGCGGCCCTTGTCGATCGGGTCGCCTGCCGAGGTAGCGATCTGATCGAGGAAAGCCCCTGGGCGCAGCGCGACGAAGGGGACGCCGAGTTGTTCGAGCTTGTCCTCGGCCAGCTTCTTGTGCCAGAAGTGCGGGACGTCGGGCGTCTTGTCGCTTTCGAGGATGCTGGTGAGAACGAATCGGCGGATGCCAGAGCGGTGGGCGGCCTCGGCGAGGTTGGCGTTGCCGATGGTGTCGATGTCGTACGCGTTCTTGCCGCCGCGGGTGTAGCCGGCGGCAGTGGTGATGACGGCGTCGGTGCCGTTCATGGCGGCGACGAGCGAGTCGACGTCGAGCATGTCGCCGCGGGCGATCTGCACCCCCCGGCTTTCGAGCCGGCTCGCGTCGCTGGTGGGCCGCACCAGGGCGCGGACCTTCTTCCCGCGAGCCAGGAGTTCGTCGACGACCTTGCTCCCCAGGGAGCCGGTTGCTCCGACGACGAGGACGGGCAGGGTGGTGGAGTCGGTGGCAGGCATGGGGTTTCTCATTCCCTCGGGTCAAGGTGGGGCTTGCGAGTGGACAGGGGCCACGGAGCGGTTCGGCTGTGGTCGATACGTGGACGGTCGGCGGTGCGGCGGCAGTTCGCCGTCCCTTGCGGGGCGCTGCCACGCCGCCTCCGTCCACGGTCCGCCGGTTGTACCGGCGCGTCAGCCGGACTCTTCTTGCGGCAGCGGGCGGCTGTTGATCGCCGCGGTGATTGCGTAGGCGGTCTCGACGAAGGCAGCCGCCTGCGGATCCGTCAGATTGCCCGCGGAGGTCTCCTCCAGGCTCCGCCACAGGGCTGCGATGGGTTCGCGCATGGCGCGGCCCTTGTCGGTGAGGTGGACCACCATCACGCGCCGGTCGTGCTGGGCTGGCTCGCGCACCAGCAGGCCCGCATCCTGCATACGGCGTAGGGACTTGGAAACGGTGGAGTGGTCCAGGCCGACGGCTTCGAGAAGTTCGGACTGGGTCTGGCCCTCGCGGTCAAGGAGCTGCATCAGCAGCAGTTCCTGGCCGGGGTGCAGGTCCATCGCGCGCAGCAGGACGCCGGCGTAGGCGCGGTGGGCGCGAGCGAGCTGGAAGATCGCGTAGCCCATCGGCCCTCCTGCGGCAGTCGTGGGGATGTCAGGCATGGTCTCCGCTGTTCAGCCGGTGTGGGTGGGGTAGTCGGTGTAGCCGACCGCCCCGCCACCGTAGAAGGTCGCCGGGTCCGGGGTGTTCAACTCCGCACCGACGCGCAGCCGCTCGACCAGGTCCGGGTTGGCCAGCGCGAGGGCGCCGACGGAGACCAGGTCGGCCGTGCCGTTCTCGACGTCCTTGGCCCGGGTGGGGATGTCGGCGCCGGCCCGATTCAGGATCAGCGTGCCCGCCCACTGCGCGCGCAGCGTGTCCAGGAGCGCCTCGTCGCCGGCGTGCATCAGGTGCAGGTAGGCCAGGCCCAGAGGGCGCAGCGCCTCGACGAGCGCCGGGTACAGCTCGTGGGTGTCGGACTCGGCGATGTCGTTGTAGGGGTTGCCGGGGGAGATGCGGATGCCGGTGCGGTCGGCGCCGATCTCGCCGGCCACCGCGGCGGCGACTTCGACGGCGAAACGGATGCGGCCCGCGATCGAGCCGCCGTAGCCGTCGGTGCGCTGATTGGTGTTGTCGGACAGGAACTGGTGCACCAGGTAGCCGTTGGCGCCGTGGATCTCCACGCCGTCGGCGCCGGCCGCGACGGCGGCCGCAGCAGCCCGGCGGAAGTCCTCGATCGTTGCCGTGACTTCCTGCGTGGACAGGGCGCGCGGCTCGGGCATTTCCTGCGGGCCGGACGCGGTGAACATCACACCCGCCGGGCGGATCGCGGAGGGGGCGACCGGCTGACGGTGGTGCGGGGTGTTGTCGGGGTGGGAGATCCGGCCGGTGTGCATCAGCTGGATGAAGAGGCGGCCGCCGGCAGAGTGCACGGCGTCGGTGACCGTGCGCCATCCCGCGATCTGCGCCTCGTCGTAGATGCCGGGGGTGAGCAGGTAGCCCTGACCGTCCGCGGACGGCTGGGTGCCCTCGGTGATGATCAGCGCGTTGGAGGCGCGCTGGGCGTAATACTCGGCGTTCAGCTCCGTCGGTACGCCCTCCGGCGTGGAGCGGTCGCGAGTCATGGGGGCCATGACCAGACGGTGCGGCAGGGAAACCCCGCCGAGGGTGGTCGGGGTCCACAGGGATTCCAGCATGAAAAATCCTTCGGTAATGCGGTGACCGTTCGGCCACCGCCCATGGGGTGGGGGTAAACGGGAGTGGGTGGGCCTGCTCAGTCGACGGTGAGGACGAGCTTGCCGCGCACGTGTCCGGCGTCGCTGGCCCGCTGGGCCTCGGCGGCCTTCGCGAGCGGGTAGGCGGTGACGGTGGTGGTGAGCTTGCCGGCTGCGGCGTCCTGGGCCTCGGCGGCCAGGCGCTCGGCGGAGTGTTCCCGGGAACCCTGGGAGAAGGTGACGCCCAGCTGGCGGGCACTGAAGTCGGCGATGGTGACGATGCGGTCGGTGCCGCCGCGCAGAGTGATGGAGTCGGGCAGTGCGCCCTTGCCGGCCAGGTCGAACACCGCGTCGATGCCGTTGGGGGCCAGTGCGCGCACCCGCTCGACCAGGCTTTCGCCGTAGGTGGTGGCGGTCGCGCCGAGCGAGGTGAGGTAGTCCTGGTTGCCGGGTCCCGCGGTGGCGATCACGCGTGCCCCGCGGGCGGTGGCGAGCTGAACCGCCACGGTACCGACCGCTCCGGACGCGCCGTGCATCAGCACCGTCTCCCCGGCGGCCACCTCCAGCTGGCCGAGGACCCGCTCGGCGGTCTCACTGGCCACCGGCAGCGCGGCCGCGTCCTCCCAGGCCAGGTCGGCGGGCTTGGGGGCCAAGGCGGTGGCCAGCGCGTACTCGGCGTAGGAGCCGGTGTCCGACCAGCCGAGCACCTCGTCGCCGACCTGCACATCGGTCACGCCCTCACCGAGCGCGTCGACCACGCCGGCCAGCTCGCCGCCGGGGGTGGCGGGGAAGGTTGTGGGGTAGACGGCCTCGAGCATCCCGGCGCGGGTCTTGCCGTCCAGGGCGTTCAGCCCGGCGGCCTTCACCCGGACCCGGACCTGGCCGGGGCCGGGCTGCGGGACCTCGACGTCCGCCTCGTGCAGTACGTCCGGACCGCCGAACTCGTCGAAAACGATCGCTTTCATGATGACTCCGTTCATTCCGCTCGATGTGCCACGAAAAATGTGGCTGGGCACATAACAGCCGTAACAGTAATCGTGTGGCTAGCCAAGCATTGCCGGAGCTGCCCCGCACGAACCCCCCGTCACCGGCGGAGACCAGGCCCTGCGCGACTAACCTCCTGCGTGGAGGGGGCCGTGCTGCTCGCGCGGAGTGCGGTCCAGTGGTCGAGGCGTCGGCGGATCTCGGCTTCGTAGCCGTTGCGGGTGGGGTCGTAGTAGGTCTCGCGGTCGATGTCGTCGGGGAAGTAGTCGGCGCCGGAGAAGCCGTCGGGGGTCTGTCGTACTGGTAGTTCCGGCCGTAGCCGAGGTCCTTCATGAGGCGGGTGGGGGCGTTGAGGATGTGGGCTGGCGGCATGAGGGAGCCGGTCTGCCGCGCGCGGCGGTGTGCGGCGCCGTAGCCGCGGTAGACGGCGATGGATTTGGGGGCGGTGGCCAGGTAGACGACGGCCTGGGCGAGGGCGAGTTCGCCTTCCGGGGAGCCGAGGCGTTCGTAGACGTCCCAGGCGGCGAGGGCCTGGTGGACGGCCTGGGGGTCGGCGATGCCGATGTCCTCGTTCGCGAAGCGGACGATGCGGCGGGCGATGAAGAGCGGGTCCTCGCCGCCGTCGAGCATGCGGGCCAGCCAGTACAGGGAGGCGTCCGGGTCGGAGCCGCGCATCGCCTTGTGGAGGGCGGAGATCAGGTTGTGGTGCCCCTCCTGAGCTTTGTCGTAGAGCGGGGCCCGCTTCTGGATGTGCGCGGCCAGAGCCGCGACGTCAGGCGTGGCGGTATCGCCGGGCAGGGCCTGGAGTTGTTCGGCCATGTTGAACAGGTAGCGGCCGTCGCCATCGGCAAGGGCGGTCAGGGCGTGACGGGCGTCGTCGGTGAGCGGCAGGGAATGGCCGGTGACGTCCTCGGCGCGAGTGAGGAGTGTGTCCAGGGCTGTCTCGTCGAGGCGGTTGAGAACGAAGACCTGGCAGCGGGAGAGCAGGGCCCCGTTGAGTACGAAACTGGGGTTCTCGGTGGTCGCGCCGACCAGGACGACGGTGCCGTCCTCGACATAAGGCAGGAAGCTGTCCTGCTGGGCGCGGTTGAAGCGGTGGATCTCGTCGACGAAGAGCAGCGTGCCCTGGCCCATCTCGCGTCTGCGGGTGGCGGTCTGGAAGACCTTGCGCAGGTCGGCGACGCCGGAGAAGGTCGCCGACAGAGGCTCGAAGGCCAGGCCGGTGCGCTCGGCCAGGAGGCGGGCGATGGTGGTCTTGCCGCAGCCGGGCGGGCCTCACAGAACGGTGGAGACCAGGCGCTTGTGGGCGACCATGCGGCCGAGTGGGGCGTCGGGGGCCAGGAGGTGGTCCTGGCCGACGACGTCGTCGAGGGTGCGGGGGCGCAGCCGGTCGGCCAGCGGGCGCGGTGGTTCGTCGCCGAAGAGGGGCAGGGCTGGTTCGGTGTGGGTCATCGGGTCTTTCCGTGCGAGGGGCCGTGGACGAGGTCGTAGGAGTGGAGCACCAGGTCCTCGATCAGGCTGGCGGTGATGCCGGGGCCCGCGCCGACCGAGATCCAGTGGGCCTTGCTGAGGTAGCGGCCCGGCGTGATGCTCTCGTAGCGCAGGCACAGTGAACTGCCCCGGTCGGGCTCACACTTGACGGTGATGGCGAGCTCGGCGGGCTCGTCGGTCACGATCAGGAAGACCTTGCCCGCCGCCTTGTAGACGTCGAGTTTCGGGGTGAAGGGGCGGTCGTGGGTGACGTCGGGGAGGGCGGCGGCTGTACGGCGGGCGGTCTGCTGGAGCCGGGTGCCGGTGAGGGTCACTGGGACCTCGCTGCGCGTCCGCCGAACGTCTTCGGATCCACCGGCTGTTCGGCCTTCGGGAGCCCGGCGACCACGAGCCGGTAGGAGTTGATGACGAGGTCCTCGACCAGGCGCGGCGTGAGGGACTTCCCGGCGGAGAGCGTGATCCAGTGCTTCTTGTTCATGTGGTAGCCGGGGGTGATGTCGGCGTGCGCGGCACGCAGCGCCTCGGCTTCCTCCGGTTCGGACTTGAGGATGACGACCGGAAGGCCGGGCGCCTCGGTCATCAGCAGGAACATCTTGCTGTGGACCTCGAAGACCTCCCATTCAGGGCCGAAGGGGTCCACCAGCTTGGCGCCCGGCAGGCTCTGGGCGCGCTCCCGTGCCGTCTCCTGCAGCTTCTTTCCGTTCATCACGGCAACCTCTCTTTCCTGTGCGGCAGTTGAAGGCCGCCGCCTTCAGTCGAGTACGACGACGTGCTTGCCCGGGTACGCGCCGGATTCCAGGTCGGCCTGGGCCTCGCGGACGGATTCCAGGCCGTGGTAGATCTTCGCGACGCTCACCTTCAGACGTCCGTCGGCGATGGCGCGCAGCTGGTGGTCGAGGACATCGGCGGACAGGTCGGTGGCGGCGCCGCCGTACGCGGTCAGCCGTACCCCGTTCGGGATGAAGCCGAGGGGGCTGAAGTCCGGGATCGTCCACTGGTCGGCCAGCGCGCCGGTGAAGCAGAGCGTGCCGTGGACGCGGACCGCGCGCAGGGTGTCGTGCAGGTGCCCGGCGCCGACCAGTTCCAGGGCCGCGTCGACCCCGTCCGGAAAGATCTCCCGTACGGATCCGGCGATCTCGCCGTGGTCGACGACGGGGTGGTCGACACCGGCTTCGCGGAGCATGTCGGCGCGGTCGGGGCGACGGGTGGTGGACAGCACGGTGGCGCCCAGGTCCTTGGCGATCGCGGCGGCAGTCAGGCCGACGGTGGAGGTGCCGCCGCGGATCAGCAGCGACTGCCCAGGGCGCAGATCGAGGCCGGTGGACAGAGAGCCGTAAGCGGTCTGCACCATCTCCGGGAGCGCGCCGAGCGTCTCCCACGGCAGGTCGGAGGTGAAGGGGATGACCTGGGAGGCCGGGACCAGGACGTACTCGGCGTACGCCCCGTCGTACGAGCGGCCCATCCCGCCCATCATGGTGGCCACCTGCTGCCCGGAGGTGAGGCCGCTGCCGGCCGGTGCCTCGGCGACCACTCCGGCGCATTCGATGCCGGGCACGCGCGGATAGGTCACGTCCGGGCCGGACAGGCCCTTGCGGGTGGTCACCTCGGACTCGTTGACGCCAAAGGCCCTGACCTTGATACGAACCCAGTCGGGGCGCAGCGGAGGTAGGGGCAGATCCGTGGCGACGAGCTTGTCGGTGCCGCCCGTTTCGGAGACGACGATGGCGCGCATAGTACGGGGGCTGGGCTCGCCGGCTGGGCTGGTCGGTTCGCTCATGGTGGTTCCTCGGTTCCTCGGTTCGACGGTGCGGCGATCGGTGGGCCGCCCCGTCAGTCGGTGATGCCGCCGTACGCGTGGATCTTGGTCGGGTGGAGCCGGACGACCAGTTCGCCCGGGACGCCGTTGCGGCGGCCGAACTCCTCTGCCTGCTCCGGTCCCATGTACTTCTCGCCGGCCGCCGTCGCGATCCGCAGGAGTTCGTCGAGGTCGTCGCTGAGGGTGACGCCGCCGCGGAGCTCGGCGTAGGAGAAGGGCGGTTCGTCGTCGGTGACGCACAGGGCGGCGCGCGGACTGCGGCGCAGGTTCTTGATCTTGGCGGTGGAGCCGCCGGTGGTGAACGCGAGGGTGTCGCCGTCCAGGACGAACCACACCGGGGTGATCGCGGGGGTGCCGTCCGCGCCGACCGTCGCGAACTTGCCGGTCCTGGCCCCCGTCGCGACGAACGCGCGCCATTCCTCGGTCGTCATTTTGTGCATGTGCTGTTCTCTTCCCTGGATGGGGGTGTGGCTACGTGAGCGCCTCGCGCAGATAGCGGCCGGTGACGCTGTCCGGGCTGTCGGCGATCTGCTCGGGGGTGCCGGTGGCGGTGATGCGTCCGCCGTCCGCGCCGCCGCCGGGGCCGAGGTCGATCACGTGGTCGGCGTTGGTGATCATGTCGAGGTCGTGTTCGATGAACACGACGGTGGCGCCGTTGTCGACCAGGCGTTGCAGTACGCCGAGGAGGACGCGGACGTCGAGGGGGTGCAGGCCGACGCTGGGTTCGTCCAGGACGAACAGGGCGTCGTGCTGGTCGCGGTCGAGTTCGGTGGCGAGCTTGAGCCGCTGGGCCTCGCCGCCCGACAGGGCGGGGGTGGCCTCGCCGAGGGTGAGGTAGCCGAGCCCGAGGTCGACGAGGGTCTGCAGGCGGGAGCGGACCTTGTTCAAGTCGCCGGTGTGCTCGATCGCTTGGGTGACGGTGCAGGCCAGCAGTTGCGGCAGCGTCAGCCCGGCGTCGCCGTCGCGCGGCACGCGGCGGACGGCGTCGGCCGCGGGGGAGTAGCGGGAGCCTTCGCAGTCGGGGCAGAGGATGTCGACGTCGGGCAGGAACTGCACGTCGAGTTCGATCTGGCCGGTCCCCTCGCAGGTGGGGCAGCGCAGGCTGCCGGTGTTGTACGAGAAGTCCCCGGCTTTCAGGCCGCGTTCCTTCGCCGCGGGAGTGGCGGCGTAGGCGCGGCGCAGGTCGTCCAGGACGCCGCTGTAGGTGGCGACGGTGGAGCGGACGTTGATGCCGATCGGGGAGGCGTCGACCACGTTGACGCGGGTGATGCCGTCCGGGGTGAGCTTGTGGATGTGGTCGGGGAGCGGCTGTTCCGCGGTGTGCGATTTCAGGGCCGGGACCAGGCTCTCCAGGACGAGGGTGGTCTTGCCGGAGCCTGAAGCACCGGTGACGGCGGTGAGCCGGCCGCGCGGAATGTCCAGGTCGAGGGCGTGGACGGTGTGCAGCGGCGCGGTGCGCAGGTGGATGCGGCCCATCTTGAACACGTCGTCGGCGTCGGGCCGGGGGCGGACGAGGATCTCTTCGCGGCCGATGAGGAATCCGGCGATCTGGGACGCCTTGCTGCGTGCCACGCTGCTGAGGGTGCCTTCGGCGATGACGGTGCCGCCGTCGCGGCCGGATCCGGGCCCGATTTCGATGAGGTGGTCGGCCTGGCGCAGGACCTGGATGTCGTGGTCGACGACGATCACCGAGTTGCCGTCGTCCAGCAGGCTGCGGATGACGCCGAGCAGGCCGTCGACGTCGGCGGGGTGCAGGCCGATGGAGGGCTCGTCCAGGACGTACAGGACACCGGTGGTGCGGTTGCGGACCGCGCGGGACAGCGCGACGCGCTGACGTTCCCCGGTGGACAGGGTGGACGAGGCGCGGTCGAGAGTGAGATAGCCCAGGCCGAGTTCGATGAGCCGCTGGGCGGTGGCCACCATCTGGGTGATGATGCTCTCGGCCATCGGCGCCATCGGCTTCGGCACCGTGGCGGGGATCGTCCGCACCCACGCGGTGACGTCATCGAGGGTCTTGGCGGTGGCGTCGGCGAGGTTGATGCCGTCAACGAGGCTGGAGCGGGCCGGTTCGCTCAGGCGGGTGCCGTGGCAGTCCGGGCAGGTCTGGACGGACAGGAACCTGTCGACCCGGTCGAGTCCCTTCTTGGTGGTGGCCTTCTTCAACGCCTCCTCGACCGCCTGCCGGGCGTTGCGGTACTGGGCGTTCAGCTCGAAGAGCTTGCCGTTCTTGGCCGGGTACAGGATGACGCGCTTGACCGGCTCCCCCTCGAAAACAATCGCGCGTTCCCTCTTCGTCAGCTTCTCGAACGGCACGTCGGTACGCACGCCGAGCTCGGCGGCCACCTTCGGCACGGCCGCAAGACCGAACATCTGCCACGGCGCGACCGCGCCCTCGTCGATACTGCGTGAGGGATCGGGTACGAGGGCGTCCTCGTCGACCTCCCGGACGGTCCCGGTGCCGGAACAGCGTGGGCATGCGCCGTCGCTGTTGAACGCGTACGACTCGGCGCCCGGCGGCCCGAACACCACTGCGCACTCGGGACAGGTCAGCGGCAGGTCCAGGGCGACATCCACGGTCGGCTCCAGGCGATGCCCGTTGGGGCACTGATGGTGTCCGAGCCGGGAGAAGAGCAGCCGCAGGCTGTTGAGGAGCTCGGTGGAGGTCCCGAAGGTACTGCGCACCCCGGGGATGCCGGGCCGCTGGCGCAGCGCGAGCGCGGCCGGCACATGCTCGACACTGTCCACGGCCACATGGGCCGCTTGGATGAGGCGGCGCCGCGTATAGGTCGACAGCGCCTCCAGATAGCGCCGGGACCCCTCGGCGTACAGCACACCGAGCGCCAGCGAGGACTTGCCCGAACCGGAGACTCCGGCGATCGCGACGAGCTTGCCCAGCGGCACCGTGACGTCGATGTCCTTGAGGTTGTGCACGCGTGCCCCATGCACCTTGATCGCGTCCGGTGCCCCCTTCACGAACTTGCCCACTGAACTGGTCCTTCCGCTACGGCTGGTCGTGATCGATGCGGGATGCCCGGGAAGACGCCGGGCGTCAGCGCATCACGGTGCTCTGCTTGCCGACGCTGGTGCGCTTCCACGACTCGCGCAGCTTCGGGATGCTGTCGGGGTCCCACGCGTTCCGCAGGGACAGGTGGCCGTGCGACAGCAGCCACTCACCGTCGGTCTTGCGGAAGATGAGCGACATGTTCCACGACAGGAACAGCTTCTCCCCGCCGTTGTCGTCCGGCTGGTACGTATTGAAGGTGAAGACCAGCAGGACCTCGTCGCTGCTGATCACGCGGGCGCTCTCGTCCAGATACTCCTGCCGGGTGAGGCCCGCATCCGCGTAGATGCGCTTGAAGTGCGCACGCACAGCTTCACGGCCTACGGCGAAGTTCTCGGCGAGCGGATCGACGTAGGTGACGTCCTCAGCCAGCGCGTCCATGTAGCCCGTCGGGTCTCCGCTGGTCCACCGCCACTGGATGGACTTCTCGAACTCGACGAGTGTTGCGACTTCTTCGGGGGTCATGACGTTCTCCTGTCTGTCGTTCATGCCGGTGTTCTTCTGCTCCGGGCGCGGATCGCCGGTCAGTAGGCGACGAGGTCCTTGAGCGTCTCGGAGAAGGCCCAGTTGGAGTGCACGATGAGCCACTGACCGTCGACGAGCCGGTAGCCGTGCGTGGCGTTCCAGGCGCGTAGCAGCTTCTCGTTGCCGCCCTCGTCGAGCACGTAGGTCTTGAGGTTCTAGCCCATGACAGCGAAGTCACCGCTGTCGCCGACGTGCACCGTCGGGTTGAGGTACTCGCTGCGCACGATGTTCGGGTTGGAGTAGATGGACGACAGCCACGCGACGGCCTTCTCCTTGCCGACGACGATGTCCTTGAGGATCGGGTCGAAGTAGCTCACCTCGTCCGCGAACCCGTCCAGATAGCCGTTGGGGTCGCCGACGCTGAAGCGCTCGTTGTACGCCTTCTCCAGCTCGATGATGGTCTTGCTGGCTTCTTCCTTGTTCACGCCCACGACGGTTCCTTTCGCATCTCGCCCGGGGCGAGGTGGTCGCCGCGGCACCTCTCGATCATCCAGCGAAATCCGACGAAACGGGCAGTTGGCAGCGGACAGTCAGTAGTCAATGAAGGACACCGCAGGCCCCCGCGGCATCACGCCGTGCGGCAGACCCGCTCGATCAGGGTCTGCCAGCTGTCGCCCAGTGGGCGGGTGCGGCGCTGGAAGGCGGCGTCGGCCTCGGCGCCCCCGTCGGGGCCGCTCCCCGGCAGTGCGAGGAAGATCATGAAGGGGCCTTCCAGGGCGCTGGTGAGCTGGACGGTGAGGCTGTCCAGATCGGCGACACCGGTGCCCGCGCGGCCGAGCAGCATGCGGATGTGGGCCTGGGTGAAGCCGCTGCCGCCCTCGGCGGGGACAGCCCGGTGCCGGTCCAGTGAGGAGCGGACGATCGTGACGTGGTCGGCGAGGTAGGCGACGCGGGCTCGGCCGTAGGCGACCAGCCGGTCGAGGGGCTCGGCACCGGGGCCGAGTGGGGGCGGGCCGGCCAGGACCTGGTGCTGGAAGGCGTGCTCGTCGTCTTCGAGCAGGGCGTGGAAGATGCCGGCGCGGGTGCGGAAACGGCGGTAGACGGTGCCCTTGCCCAGGCCGGCGCGTTCGGCGAGGCCGTCCATGGTGACCTTGTCCGCCCCCAGCTCGGCAGCCATCTCGCGCGCCACCGCCAGCAACCGCTCTCGGTTGCGGGCGGCGTCGGCGCGCTCGGCGCGGGGCCGTCCGAAGGGCAGCGGCGATCGTTCCATGCGGCAAATCTATCCCCGCCCGGAGGCTGGGAATTTAAACGGGGTGAAGTCCGCTTAGGCTGTATGAGGCTCGGCCAGCCGCTCGTCAGGCCCGGCCCACGTCCCCTCACGTCGATATGAAATGGACCCGACATGAACGTCTTCCTCTGGATCCTCCAGGCCCTGCTCGCCGCCGGAATGCTTGCCGCCGGCGGCGGCAAGCTCGCCCAGCCCTACGAGAAGACCGCCGAGTCCATGGCCTGGGCGAAGAGCTTCACGTCCGGTCAGGTGAAGACCATCGGCGCGGTGGAGGTGCTGGCCGCGCTCGGCCTGATCCTCCCGGCCGTCACCGGCATCGCCACCGTGCTCACGCCGCTCGCGGCCGTCGGCGTCGCACTGATCATGATCGGCGCGGTGGTCACCCACGCCCGGCGCGGCGAGTGGCCGAACGTTGGTATCAACGTCGCCCTGCTCGCCATCGCGGTCGTAATCGCCTGGGGCCGCTTTGGCCCGTACGCCTGGTAAGCCCGCCCGAGGGCATCCCTTCGCCCCCCCACACGCATTCCTCCTCCGAAACGGAGCCCGCCATGCCCGCCGTCGCGCCCGCGCTCGACGTCCTCTTCGGCCTCGGCACCTTCGGCGACGTCCCCCAGGATGACCAGGACCGTCCCGTCTCGTACGCCCGCGCGATCCGGCAGGTCGTGGACGAGGCCGTACTCGCCGACTCCATCCGGGTCGACGCCCTCGCGATCGGCGAGCACCATCGTCCCGAGTACGCCGTCTCCACGCCCGAAACCGTGCTTGCGGGCATCGCCACCCGCACCGAGCGGATCCGGCTCGCCTCCGGCGTCACCGTGCTCAGCTCGGACGACCCGGTGCGCGTCTTCCAGCGGTTCGCCACCCTCGACGCGCTCTCCGATGGCCGCGCCGAAGTCATCCTGGGCCGCGGCTCGTTCACCGAATCCTTCCCGCTGTTCGGCTACGACCTGGCTGATTACGACGTGCTCTTCGAGGAGAAACTGGACCTGTTCGTCAGGCTGCTGGAGGAGAAGCCGGTCACTTGGGAGGGCACCCAGCGGGCCGCCCTGACGGACGCCGACGTCTTCCCCAAGACCGAGTCCGGGCGCTTGCCCACCTGGGTCGGGGTCGGCGGCTCCCCGCAGTCGGTGATCCGTACCGCTCGCCACGGGTTGCCGCTGATGCTCGCGATCATCGGCGGAGACCCGGCCCGCTTCAGCCGCTACATCGACCTGTACCAGCGCGCCGCCGAGCAGTTCGGGACCACGGCGCACCCGGTCGGCATGCACTCCACGGGGTTCGTCGCCGACACCGACGAGGAGGCCCGCGCCCTGCACTGGCCGCACTTCAAGGCCATACGCGACACGATCGGGGCGCTGCGCGGCTGGCCGCCGGTCTCCAAGGGCGAGTACGAGTCCGGGATCGAGCACGGCTCGATGTACGTCGGCTCCCCGGAGACCGTCGCCCGCAAGATGGCCGACGCCATCAAGCAGCTCGGTGTCGGCCGGTTCGACCTCGTCTACACCGCCGGCACCCAGCCGGTCAGTGCCCGGCTGCGGGCGGTCGAGCTGTACGGCACGAAGGTCGTCCCGATGGTCCGCGAACTGCTGGCCGACTGAACGCAGTTGCCGTAGTTGACTGTAGTGAAGGAGTACGTGATGACCTCTCTGCCTCTTCCGGTGATCGGCATCCTGGGTGCGGGCAAGGTCGGCACGGTGCTGGCCCGCCTGGCCGTCGCGGCCGGCCGCCGGGTCCTGATCGCGGGCTCGGGCGACCCGGAGCGCATCGCCCTCACCGTGGAGGTTCTCGCCCCCGGCGCCGAGCCCGTCACAGCCGAACAGGCCGCCACCGAGGCGGACATCGTCGTCCTCGCCCTGCCGCTCGGCAAGTACCGCAGCGTTCCGACGCAGGCGCTGCGCGGCAAGGTCGTCGCCGACGCGATGAACTACTGGTGGGAGACGGACGGGATCCGCGACGACCTCACCGACCCGAACACGTCCTCCAGCGAGCTCGTCCAGGCCCACCTGCCCGGCTCCCACGTCGTGAAAGTCTTCAACCATATGGGCTACCACGATCTGGAGGACGGCGCCCGCCCCGACCTTGCCACGGGGGCGCCCGGCCGCCGCGCCATCGCCGTCGCGGGAGACGACCCCGCGGTCGTGGCCACCGTCACCGCCCTGGTCGACGCCTTCGGCTTCGACCACGTCGAGGCCGGAGCGCTCGCCGAAGGGATACGCATGGAGCCCGGCACCCCGGTCTTCGGCGCGAACACGGCTGCGCCGCAACTGCGCGAACTGCTGCGGCAGTTCCCGGACTCCGAGCGCGGACGGGCGGCATCGGCCCCCCGTGGCGTCGCTGCCTGACGTCCATCAGGCTGTCCAGCCGAGAGGGGCTCTGATCGAGATCGGCTGGTGGGAGTGCGGGCTTGCGCCTCACATGCCGGACTCGGCCTCACGGGCCGCGAACGCGGCTGGATTGAGACCGGTGTGGCCACGGAAGAAGCGGCCGAAGTTCGCGGGATCGGTGAAGCCGAGGTGGTGGGCCACAGCCCGGGCGTCCCATCCGGCACCTGCCAGCAGACGCCGGGCCTCCAGCAGCCGCCGCTCGTCGATCAGCTCACGCACCCCCTTGCCGGTGGCGTCCCGGGCGGCGCGGCTGAGGGTACGTACCGAGCAGCCGAGCAGCGCGGCATAGTCCGCGGCCCGGTGCAGTTCCCGGAAGTGCAGTTCCAGTGCGTCCACAAACTGTGCGTGCGTGTCCTTGCGGCCCGTGCTCTTCGCCGCCGGGCCGACGGGGGCGACGTCCGGGGAGTTGGCGAGGCGCAGCAGCAGCGATTCGAGCAGGCTGCGCCGCAGGGCGTGGTGGACATCGAGCCGGCGACGCCCCAGCGCACGGTGTTCGTCCAGGAGTTGGAGGGCCGTCTGCCGCAGCCAGGCGTCGTCATCGGGGTGCGGGCTCAGCACGGCGGGAGCCTCGTGCGCGGTGAGCGGGGCCAGCAGGCGGGCGGTCTCGGAGGTCAGGACGCCCGGCTCGAACAGGATGAACGGGCCTCGGGTGGCGCCCGGCGGATGCCAGCACTGCGTGTGCCCGGGGCGCACCCACAGCCACTGGCCCGGGGAGACGGCCCGCGTGACGTGGTCGACGTCGTGGAGCAGTTCGCCCTCGGTGACCAGGATCAGATAGTGGAAGGTCGCACGGCCTGGACGGGGCGGGTTCCACGGCCAGTCGTCGTGCCCGGCGAAGAAGTCCTCGATGGTGTTCACCTCAAGGCCGTACGGGGTGCCGACCGGGGGCTGGAAACCGTACAGCGGAACCGCGGCCTGCCCGCTGCGTCCGACTCGTGGAGAGCGCTTGGGGTGTCGCTTGTCGACCATCACGTGTCCGCAGCCTACTGACCGTTTTGTCGGCTTCGGGAAGCAATGGGCGGGGGCGGCGCGTGACCCGCCCCTCTGCTGGCCGCCTTGGTCCTAGGGGTAGACATCAAGCTCAGACGTCCTTGACCTGTACGCGGTCGCCGCACAGTTTCGACCAGTCGTCGCGGTCCGAGGTCAAAACAAGTACGGGTGCCGGGGAGCGGAGCGCCATCGCGGCGACGAGGGTATCGATGGCGTACTTGTGGCCGTGCAGGCCGCCGGCGTCGCTCAGCAGCTGCACCGCGGTGAGGCTGTCGGCGTGGGTGACGTCCTGGACCTGAAGACGGGAGAGCACCCAGCGGAGTCGGGCGGTATCCGTCTTCCCGTAGACGGCTTCCACCACCGTCAAGGCGGACACAAGAACGGGTACGCCTACACGTCGAGCGGCCTCGATGCGGGTGATCATCTGCCGGTCGTTCCGCAGGAGCAGCGACAACGCCTGGGAGTCCAGGACCAGGGACCTGGCCGCGGGTGCCTTCATGCGGCGCTGTCGCCTGAAGCGTACGGCGCCTGTACTTCACCGAAAAGTTCGCGCTGCGCGGCCTGGACCTCGGCCTCACTCAACGGCTCGTGCTCGGCTTCGTAGGCGGCGACGATCTCGGCGAGGCCGTCCATCGCCAGCTGGTGCCGGACTGCCGCAGTCACATAGGCGGACACTCCACGCTTGCCAGTGCGCGTGCGTAGAGCACCGAGGAGTTCCGAGGGCATCGAGACGGAGATGTTCTCCGTGCCGCCGGGGCGGGGTGACTTCATGGGGGCCAGTCTAGTACAGGAACTATTACATCGGGTGGAATGCTGCGCAGCCCGCATCTTGCGGCGGAGTTTCGGCGCCATTGGGGTCTTGGACCTGAAGGCGGGAGAGCGGCCGGCGCAGCCGGGCCGTGTCGCTTTCGATGAGTTGTCGCAAGCGGATCTCGAAGACCTCAATGGTGATCGGGTGGACGTCACGTTTCGGCAGCTCGCCAAGCTCGCTCGCCTGCACCGCGACAAGGGATGGCGCGGAGATGGGTTTGAGCGGGCCGTTCACGAGGCGATTGTCGGCGGTGAGCCACAAGTTGTCGATCTGGTCAGCGAAGCTCTCAGGAGGGTGAGTCCTAGGGCGTGCAGCGAGTCGTGAATCAATCTGTGGGACGCGCCTTCGCTTCGGGGCGGATCCCGTAGTCCTGAGTGCATGACGCGCTTGTAACTGACGGATGGGGAGTGGGAGTTCATCGCGCCGGTGTTGTTGTGTAGCCGGTTGCGTGGCGCCATTTCGCCGTTCTGGTGAACATGCAGGTCGGATGGGGCCCATACCGCCGGGAGCGAGCCGCTGGCTTTCCGGCACTTGGTCGATCCGGGAAATAGCTGCTCACCCATCAGCGGCTGGCCCGCTCCACGACCTCGGCCAGGTGGGCGCGCGCATCTCGGATGGACTCTGCGGGCGAAGGCCGACGAGGGCTGCGTCGTGTGCCCAAACGTGCTGAATGTCCCGGATGTGCACAACACCGAGGAATCGGCCGGGGTTGGCCGCTCGGCCGCAGGGGCGGTGGACTGGCGGCGCCGTCGTGTGGCGTCAGCCGTCCTGGGCTCTCTCGTCACTATGTCGTGAATCCCGGTACCCGTGCTGATATTGCGCCACATTTCGGTCACGCGGGAGCATGTGGGGGACTCCGCCGACTTTGTGAACTCCGCCACATCGACGAGCACTTGCTCGCCCGGCGATGGTGCTCCGACTCCACCTCACCCGGCAATGCTTTGCGTATCTGTGTGATTACTTTCTGACACCACCTACCTGGAGGCGCCCCCGCCTTTCATCGCACCTCGGCCTGAAGTGGGAAAAGCCCGGATGTCACGTCTGGGTAACTACGGCGTGAACTCGCCCACGGCGTCGTTCGAGCAGGTCAGCGGCGGAGATGAGAAGGCTCTGCAGGGCCGCCCGGCGGGTGCACTCGACCGCGGTCCTGGGGGGCTGCGGGCCCCGCCTCGGTTTGGGATGGGCGTGACCCCGTACGCTATGCTCCGATAACCGTCTCACCTGGCGCTGGCAGGCTTCGTAGCCGTCGCGCACGCCTCGTATGAAGGCATGACGGATCACGATTGGAAGGACGACGATGGCGCGTTGCTCAATTGCGGCCATATCCTGGGAGCGCGTGCATCTCACTCTCGTTGTGGCGGTCTCCGGCTTCACTGGAGATCCTAGTGCTCTGCGCTTCCTGATAGTTGACAACGGGCGCGAATTCCCGGTGAACTCTCAGCAAATCGACGCCGAACAGCACCGCTTGGATATCAACGTCACCAACTTCCAGGATCGGCGCCAGGTGCCCAACGGTACGTGGCGGATCGTCCCTGTGCTCGGTGACGAGCGACTGCCTGAGGCCACCTTCGACCTCAAGGCCGCGGACCGGCTCGACTCCGACTCCCGTACCTTCCTCTACGACCAGAACCGGTCCGTGTACGTGATCGCGTTCGGGATCTCGGACGACGAGGACCACCCCGCGTTCCTCATGCGCACGTACCAGCTGTTCCGCGGTGCCGGTGCCGGTGCGAAGAAGAGCCCGGTGAAGAAGCCGCTCGGCAAGCGAATATCGCTGAAGGTGTTCCCGCGGGCCCGGCGCCGGAAGATGGCCAACAAGTTCTACCGGACGGCCCGTCGGCTGAACCCGCCGAAGGGCAACCGGATCCTGTTCGCCTCGGAAATGCGCACCGGGCTCGGTGGCAACCTGGCGCGCGTCCACGACCGGATGATCGAGCGCGGCCTCGACAAGAAGTACACGTTCAACCATTCGTTCCGCGTGCCGGCGACGGCGAACAAGTGGAGCACGCTCCGCCTGATCTACCGCCTGGCGACGTCGGACACCGTCCTGATGGATGACTACTTCGGTCTCCTCGCGAACCTCAACATTGCGCCGGACACCAAGATCATCCAGCTCTGGCACGCCGGCAGCGGCTTCAAGGCCGTCGGCTACAGCCGGTTCGGGAAGTACGGCTCGCCGAAGCTGTCCAACGCCCACCGCAAGTACACCTACGTCATCACCGGGTCCAAGCACCTCGTGCCGGTGTACGCCGAGGCGTTCGGTATCGAGGAGTCGGCGGTCGTCCCGACGGGGCTGCCCCGGATCGACACCTTCCTGAACGAGGACCACTCGCGCAAGGTCAAGGACGACTTCTTCGCCTCCCACCCGCACCTCAAGGGCAAGAAGATCGTCCTGTTCGCGCCGACCTTCCGCGGGAAGAGCATCGGGGACGCGCACTACGACTACGACCGCATCGACTTCGAGAAGCTCTACGAGGTCTGCGGCGACAAGTACGTCGTCCTCTTCCGGATGCACCACTTCATCTCGGAGGAGCCGCCGATCCCGGCCGAGTACGCGGACCGGTTGATCAACTTCGCGTCGTTCCCCGACACCAACGACCTGCTGCACGTCACCGACGTACTGGTCACGGACTACTCGTCGGTCATCTACGAGTACACGCTGCTCGACAAGCCCATCCTGTTCTACGCGTACGACAAGGAAACGTATTCGGTGGTCCGCGGATTCCACCGCGACTACGACTCCGTTGCCCCCGGCAAGGTGTGCGTCACCTTCGATGAACTGCTCAAGTCCCTGCAGGACGAGGACTTCGACCTCTCGAAGGTCGAGGAATTCCGGCGGGACAACTTCGACTACGTCGACACCAATTCGGCGGACCGCGTGATCGACTGGCTGGTCGTCGGAGATCACGGCAACGAGACCGGCGGCTTCCAGCCGTGGCTCGCACCCGTCCCGGACGATACCGCGGTGGGAGACCAGCCGCTCAGTGACCAGTCGGAGGAATAAGTCATGAACGTTGCCCTGCTTTTCGCCGGAGGCATCGGGTCGAGGATGAACAGCCGTGCCCTTCCCAAGCAGTTCCTGGAAGTCCACGGCAAGCCGGTCATCATCCACACCCTTCAGCACTTCGAAGCGCACCCCGAGATAGACGCGATAGCCATCGCGATTCTCCCGGAGTACCGCGAGCACATGACGAAGCTGCTGACGCGCTACGAGATCCAGAAGGTCAAGTGGGTCGTCGACGGCGGCAAGACCGGTCAGGAGTCGCGGCACAACGCGCTCAGGACCGTCGCCGCCGAGTGTCCCGAGGACACCGTCGTGCTGGTCCACGACGGTGTGCGGCCGCTGATCGACGCCAAGCTGATCAGCTCCAACATCGCGACGGTGCTGGAGCACGGCTCGGCCATCACCTGCACCAAGTTCAACGAGACCGTGGTGTCGAGTGAGCACGAGCACATCGACGATGTGATCCCGCGCGACCACATCTACGCCGCCCAGGCCCCGCAGAGCTTCAAGCTCGGTGAGATCCTCTCGCTGTACGACCGGGCGGTCGAGGAGGGCGAGCACGACAGCATCGACTCCTGCTCCCTGATGCACCGTTACGGCCGCAAGATCTACCGGGTCGTCGGCCCCCGCTCGAACATCAAGATCACGACGGCCGAGGACTTCTACCTCTGCCGGACGTACTTCGAGATCCTCGAGAACCAGCAGATCGTAGGTTTGTGAGTTCCATGACCACCGTTTCCAGTCCGGTCGTGGCGCGCGACCTCGAAGAGATCCTTGACCGCGACCTGCCGTGGGGCGAGCTTTCCGGCCGCACCGTGCTGGTCACCGGTGCGAGCGGCATGCTGCCGTCGTACGTCGTCTACACCCTGCTCGCACTGAACGACCGGCACGGCGCGGGCATCACCGTGCACGGTCTGGTGCGCAACGAGGAGAAGGCCCGGCGGCTGCTCGCGGACGTGCTCGACCGCCCGGACTTCCACCTGGTCGTCCAGGACGTGTCGGCTCCGCTGGAGCTGCCGGGTCCCGTCGACTACGTGATCCACGGGGCGAGCGCCGCGCGGCCCGCCCTGCACGGCAGCCAGCCGGTCATGACGATCAAGGCCAACCTGCTCGGCACGTTCAACCTGCTCGACCTCTGTGTGGAGAAGGCCAGCCGTGGCTTCCTGCTGATGTCCTCGGCGGAGGTCTACGGTGCCCAGGCCCCGGAGACCGAGCTCATCGACGAGCAGAGCTACGGCGGGTTCGACATCCTCAACCCGCGGGCCTGCTACGCCGAGGGGAAGCGCGCCGCGGAGACGATCGGCGCGACCTACCAGGCGCAGTACGGCATCCACAGCCACGTCGTCCGGTTCGGTCACGTCTACGGGCCGGGGATGGCGCTCGACGACGGCCGGGTGCAGGCCGACTTCGCGGCGAACGTGGTGGCCGGCAAGGACATCGTCCTCAACAGCGACGGTTCCGGCGTCCGGACCTACACCTACGTGGCCGACGCCATCGCCGGGCTGTTCTACGCGCTGCTCCGCGGTGACGAGACGGCCTACAACGTCGCGGACCCGGCCGGTCTGGTCTCGATCCGGCGGCTGGCCGAGCTCTTCACCGAGGTGCGCCCGGAGCGCGGGCAGCAGCTGCGGTTCACCAACGAGTCCGACGCGCGCTCGTACAGCATGAGCAAGAAGCAGGGCCTGGACAGCGCGCGGCTCGCGGCGCTCGGCTGGAGCCCGGTGGTCGACCTGCCGACCGGGCTGAACCGTATGGTGACCCACCTGGAGTCGACGGTTCTGGGCGCCTAGCACTTCCCGGCGCCCAGCACTTCCCGCGTCGCCGGAACGGAACGGAACATGGCCTCGGGCCCGGACGGAAGTCCGGCTCGGCCAGCCGGTCGGTGCCGGTGACGTCGATGCTGTCCTTGATCCGTTGCGGG
>NZ_JBEXSI010000067.1:0-32060 GCF_040613515.1 Streptomyces sp. NPDC006261 | reverse complement strand
TCCCTTTCCGGCGGTTCCGACTTTACCAGACTCTTTTCCGTTCCGTTTCCGGTCCGAATTTGAATTCCGGTGGCCTGTGGAGTGGCCTTGCCTTTTCGGCTGATCCGACTTTATCAGAGACTCTGAGTCGGAATTCCCGCCCCGTCAGTGTGCTCCCGGCGCACGAGTGCGCGCGGTGCTTCCCGGTCGGGCGGAGCCGTAAACGTACTGGAGCGGGGCGCCCCGATGCAAATCGAGGGGCCCCGCTCCCGTACGGGCTGGTCAGAAGGGTCAGACCTCGACGACGACCGGGAGGATCATCGGGCGCCGGCGGTAGGTGTCGGACACCCACTTGCCGACGACCCGGCGGACCATCTGCTGGAGCTGGTGGGGCTCCATCACACCGTCCTGGGCCGACTTGTCCAGGGCTTCCTGGATCTTCGGGGTGACGCCGACGAACGCGTTGTCGTCGATGCCGGAGCCCCGGGCCTGGATGTGGGGGCCGCCGACGATCTTGCCGGAGGAGCTGTCGACGACGATGAAGACCGAGATGATGCCCTCGTCGCCGAGGATGCGGCGGTCCTTGAGGGAGGTCTCTGTGACGTCGCCGACGGAGAGGCCGTCGACGTACACGTAACCGGCCTGGACCTTGCCGACGATCTTGGCCTTGCCGTCGATCAGGTCGACGACCACGCCGTCCTCGGCGATGACGATGTGGTCCTTGGGCACGCCCGTGAGGGCTCCCAGCTCGGCGTTGGCTCGCAGGTGGCGCCATTCGCCGTGGACCGGCATCAGGTTCTTCGGCTTGCAGATGTTGTAGAAGTACAGCAGCTCGCCGGCCGAGGCGTGGCCCGACACGTGGACCTTGGCGTTGCCCTTGTGGACGACGTTGGCGCCCCAGCGGGTCAGGCCGTTGATCACGCGGTAGACCGCGTTCTCGTTGCCCGGGATCAGGGACGACGCCAGGATCACCGTGTCGCCCGGGACGATCCGGATCTGGTGGTCGCGGTTGGCCATCCGGGAGAGGGCGGCCATCGGCTCCCCCTGCGAGCCCGTGCAGACCAGCACGACCTCGTCGTCCGGCAGGTCGTCGAGGGTCTTGACGTCGACGACCAGGCCCGCGGGGACCTTGAGGTAGCCGAGGTCACGGGCGATGCCCATGTTCCGGACCATCGAGCGGCCGACGAAGGCGACCCTGCGGCCGTACTCGTGGGCGGCGTCCAGGATCTGCTGGATGCGGTGCACGTGGCTGGCGAAGCTCGCCACGATGATGCGCTTCTGGGCGTTGGCGAAGACCGTGCGCAGGACGTTGGAGATGTCCCGCTCGGGCGGTACGAAGCCGGGGACCTCGGCGTTCGTGGAGTCCGAGAGGAGAAGGTCGATGCCCTCCTCGCTCAGCCGGGCGAACGCGTGCAGGTCGGTGAGACGGCCGTCCAGCGGGAGCTGGTCCATCTTGAAGTCACCGGTGGCCACGACCAGGCCCGCGGGGGTGCGGATGGCGACCGCGAGGGCGTCCGGGATCGAGTGGTTGACCGCGATGAACTCGCAGTCGAAGACACCGATGCGCTCGCGCTGGCCCTCGGTGACTTCGAGGGTGTACGGGCGGATGCGGTGCTCCTGGAGCTTCGCCTCGATGAGCGCGAGGGTCAGCTTCGAGCCGATGAGGGGGATGTCGGGCTTCAGGCGCAGCAGGTACGGGACACCACCGATGTGGTCCTCGTGGCCGTGCGTGAGGACGATGCCCTCGATGTCGTCCAGGCGGTCCCGGATCGTGGTGAAGTCCGGCAGGATCAGGTCGATGCCCGGCTGCTCCTCCTCGGGGAAGAGGACGCCGCAGTCGACGATGAGCAGGCGGCCGCCGTACTCGAAGACCGTCATGTTGCGGCCGATCTCGCCCAGGCCGCCGAGCGGGGTGACCCGCAGGGCGCCCTTCGGGAGCTTCGGGGGGGTGCCGAGTTCAGGGTGCGGATGGCTCAAAAGACTCTCCTTAACCACACGCGCCACGTACCGCTGAGGCACGTGGCGCGCATGTCATTCGTGCACTTGCTGTTGTCTTGGGGTCGTGCTCTTCGCGAGGTGCCTCGCTCGTTCCGTCATTCAGTTGTGAAGTCCGTGGTTACAGCTGTACCCCGCCGGCGGCCAGGTCGATCTTGAGCTGGGCCGTCTCCTGGGCGGTGAGTTCCACCAGGGGCAGGCGCAGCGGTCCGGCCGGGAGGCCCTGGAGCGTCAGCGCGGCCTTCGTCGTGATGACGCCCTGGGTGCGGAACATGCCGGTGAAGACCGGGAGCAGCTTCTGGTGGATCTCGGTGGCCTTCTGGACGTCGCCGCTCAGGTGGGCCTCGATCAGTGCCCGCAGGTCCGGGGTGACCATGTGGCCGACGACGGAGACGAAGCCGACCGCGCCGACCGAGAGGAGCGGGAGGTTGAGCATGTCGTCGCCGGAGTACCAGGCGAGTCCGGACTGGGCGATGGCCCAGCTGGCGCGGCCCAGGTCTCCCTTGGCGTCCTTGTTGGCGACGATCCGCGGGTGCTCCGCCAGCCGTACGAGGGTCTCGGTGTCGATCGGGACCCCGCTGCGGCCGGGGATGTCGTACAGCATCACGGGCAGGCCGGTGGAGTCGGCGATGGCCGTGAAGTGCCGCAGGAGGCCTTCCTGCGGCGGCTTGTTGTAGTACGGCGTGACGGCGAGGAGCCCGTGGGCGCCGGTGCGCTCGGCGGTGCGGGCGAGTTCGACGCTGTGGCGGGTGTCATTGGTGCCGATGCCGGCGACGACGTGCGCCCGGTCTCCGACCGCTTCGAGCACCGCCCGTACGAGCTGGTCCTTCTCCGCGTCACTGGTGGTCGGGGACTCACCGGTGGTGCCGTTGACGATCAGTCCGTCATTGCCTGCGTCCACCAGATGGGCGGCGAGCCGCTGGGCGCCGTCGAGGTCGAGAGCGCCGTCCGCCGTGAAGGGCGTGACCATAGCGGTGAGGACCCGCCCGAAGGGGGTCTGCGGAGTGGAGATCGGAGCCATGGGTAACACGCTACTCGCTGCTCAGCGCGTGGTCCCCCCTCGGGGGGACGGGGAAGAGGAGCCCGGCACTGCCTGCTCGGGGGTTCAAGCAGTGCCGGGTCCGTTTGATCAGCCTAGATGAACTTCTCGAAACGCCGCAATACGGACACCACCTATGGGGCTACCCGTCCATTTTTGTTGAAGGCCGCGTGAGTGAGCGGCATGAGCTGCGCCCAGTGGGCTTCCATCTGCTCGCCGACCATCTCGATCTCGCGCTGCGGGAAGGACGGGACCTTCGCCAGCTCGTGCTGGGTGCGCAGGCCGAGGAAGTGCATCAGGGAGCGCGCGTTGCACGTGGCGTACATCGAGGAGAAGAGACCGACCGGGAGGACCGCGCGGGCCACCTCGCGGGCCACGCCTTCTGCAAGCATCTCCTGGTAGGCCGCGTAGGAGGCCCGGTAGGAGTCCTCCATGGCGCGGGTCGTGAGGTCGTACTGCTCCTCGGTGCCCTCGACGAACTCGTACTTGCCGGGGCGGCCCCGCTGGACCAGTTTGCGGGAGGTCCCGGGAACGTAGAAGACCGGCTCCAGCTCCCTGTAGCGGCCCGATTCCTCGTTGTACGACCAGCCCACGCGGTGCCGCATGAACTCGCGGAACACGAAGATCGGGGCGCTGATGAAGAAGGTCATCGAGTTGTGCTCGAACGGGCTGCCGTGCCGGTCCCGCATGAGGTAGTTGATCAGCCCCTTGGACCGCTCCGGGTCCTTGGTGACCTCTTCCAGCGACTGCTCGCCGACGGTGGAGACCCGGGCGGCGAACAGCACGTCCGCGTCGCCCGCATCGCTTTTCACCAGGTCAACGGTGACATCGCTACGGAAGTGGGGCTTTGCGGGTTCGGGGGTGTCGGTCACCGGCGGGGGTCCTTCCAGGGGCGGCGCTGGGCGGCGACCACTTTACGGGCCACCTGCTTGCGCGCTTGCACCCGCTGCGCGCATGCAAGCAAACAGGTCGGGCAGCCGTTCGTGGAGTCCTTCAAACATTACGGCGATTCGGGGCACCGATCCGGCCTGCCGTACGTCTGACTCAGTAGCAGCATCCGCCACTGAGATCAAGGAGAGTTTCCTCATGTTCCGCCGGCGTGAGTCCGTCCCGTTCTCGTTCGTCGCCGAGGCCGACCGATTCCGCAGTAACGTCACTCCTCCTCCCTCCCCCCGCGCCAGCGTTCCCGAGCTGCTGGGACGCTCCCTCGTCGGGCTGACCGTGGTCGCCGGCCTCGTGGGGTCGCTGCTGCTGGGCCTTCCGGCGCTCGACTCCGGGCAGTCCGCCTCGCACGGCAAGCAGTCCGAGGCGTCCCAGGGCCGCTGAGCACGTCCCGAGGCCGCTGAACTACTCGTACGGACCCCCTGGGGTGGTCTGTTCGGGGGCGGCCTCGGTAGCCTCACCGGGCACAGCAATCGAGCGTGCTTGTGAGTGAGGATGAGTCGTGCCCCTGCCCTTTCTGACGGCCGACCGCGCATTCGATGCGAGCGCGGAGGACGTTGCGCTGCCGTTCGACGACCACGACAGCTGGCGGCGGCCCTACCGCCCCGGTCCGTGGCGGGTCGCGGCGGCGGCCGGCCAGCTGTTGCTGGCCTCGTTCGTCCTGCTCGCGGCGATGATCATCGCTTTCACCGGAACGCCCTCCGGGGCCTTGGTGTGTCTGCTGCTGGCCGGCGCGCTGATCGGTGCCGCTCTGCGGCTCCTGCGGGTCGGCGCGTGGGTCAGCCGGCACGGTGTGCGGCGCGTGGGGTTCTTCCGGACCACCACGGTGCCGTGGGGGGCCACCGCCTCCGTCCGTACGGTCCAGCAGCCCGTCAAGTGGCTGGGACTGCCCCGTACGGTGCAGGGCCAGGCGCTGATCGTGGCCCGGCAGAACGGGGAGACGCTGCCGCCGCTGGCCTCCGACCACAACGCGGACTTCCTCGGGCGCGAGGAGGCGTTCGAGCGGGCCACGGATGCGGTGGAGGCTTGGGCGGACGAGTACCGGCACGGGTGAGCCGCTGCCGTGAGAGGTGAGTGAGCCCGGGACCGATCAGTCGGTCCCGGGGCTCACCTGCGCACAGCGTGAAAGATGTTCTCAGTCGCCGGGCGGGCCGGAGGATGCGGCCGGGCTGGAAGGTGCCGCCTGGCGAGGGCGCCTGTGCAGCGCGATCGCCCTCTGCATCGCCTTGCGGGCTCTCGGGGTGTCCCTCGCGTCCTGGTAGGCCACCGCCAGCCGGAACCAGGCGCGCCAGTCGTCCGGGGCGTCCTCCGTCTCCTCGCGGCGCCGGGTGAAGACCGCGTCGGCGGCGTCCCGGTCGATACGGCCGGACGGGGTGCGCAGCAGGTCGTCGACCGGCAGACCGCCCTCCGCGTCCAGCTCGGCGGCGAGCGCGTTGGCGCGGCGGACGAACTGGGTGTTCTTCCAGAGGAACCAGACGCCGATCACCGGCAGGATCAGCACGGCTACGCCGAACGTGACCGTGAGCAGCGTGCCGTGGCGGATGAGCATCAGACCGCGGCTGCCGACCAGGACGAAGTAGAAGACCAGGACGGCGGCCGTGACGAAGTAGGTGATCTTTGCGCGCATGGTGGGCTCAGTCAGTTCAGGTCGAGGAAGTGTTCCAGGCCGAACGTGAGGCCGGGAGTGGTCACCACGCGGCGGGTGCCGAGCAGGATGCCCGGCATGAAGCTGCTGTGGTGGAGGGAGTCGTGGCGGATGGTGAGGGTCTCGCCCTCGCCACCGAGCAGCACTTCCTGGTGGGCCAGCAGTCCGCGGAGGCGGATCGCGTGGACCGGGACGCCGTCGACGTCCGCGCCGCGCGCGCCGTCCAGGGCGGTGGTGGTGGCATCCGGCTGGGGGGCGCTGCCCGCCTTGGCGCGGGCCGCCGCGATGAGCTGGGCGGTGCGGGTGGCGGTGCCGGAGGGGGCGTCGACCTTGTTCGGGTGGTGCAGTTCGACGACCTCGACCGATTCGAAGTAGCGGGCGGCCTGCTCCGCGAACTTCATGGTCAGCACCGCGCCGATGGAGAAGTTGGGGGCGATCAGGACGCCGGTCTCCGGGGAGTTCTCCAGCCAGGTGTTCAGCTGCGCGAGCCGTTCGTCGGTCCAGCCCGTGGTGCCGACGACGGCGTGGATGCCGTGCCGGACGCAGAAGTCGAGGTTGCCCATCACCGATGCGGGGGTGGTCAGCTCGACGGCGACCTGGGCGCCCGCCTCGGCGAGGGCCTCCAGCTTGTCGCCCCGGCCCAGGGCCGCCACCAGCTCCAGGTCGTCGGCGGCCTCGACGGCTCGTACGGCCTCGGAGCCGATCCGGCCGTTCGCACCGAGAACGGCTACGCGCAGCTTGCTCATCTTGATTCCTTAGGGGATTAGGAGACCGCTTCGTGGAGGCGGTCCGCCTGCTTGTCCTTGAGCGGGCCGATGACCGAGAGCGAGGGGCGGTGGGTGAGAAGCTCGCCCGCCACCTCCCGTACGTCGTCGGGGGTGACCTCCGCGATGCGGGCCAGCATGTCGTCGACGGACATCTGCTCGCCCCAGCACAGCTCACTCTTGCCGATACGGTTCATCAGCGCGCCGGTGTCCTCCAGGCCGAGGACGGTGGAGCCGGAGAGCTGGCCGATGGCGCGGGTGATCTCGTCGTCGTCCAGGCCGTGGGTGGCGACCCGGTCCAGCTCGTCGCGGCAGATCTTCAGGACGTCGTGGACCTGGCTGGGCCGGCAGCCCGCGTAGACGCCGAAGAGGCCGCAGTCGGCGAAGCCCGAGGTGTACGAGTACACGCTGTAGGCCAGGCCGCGCTTCTCCCGCACCTCCTGGAAGAGGCGCGAACTCATCCCGCCGCCGAGAGCGGTGTTGAGGACGCCGAGCGCCCAGCGGCGGTCGTCGGTGCGGGCGAGGCCGGGCATGCCGAGGACCACGTGGGCCTGCTCGGTCTTGCGGTTCAGGAGCTCCACCTTGCCCGCGGTGCGCAGGGTGCGGGAGCCCTCGCGGGGCGCCACGGGGACGGCGTCGTGACGGGAGAGCGCGCCGGCACGTTCGAAGGCCCTGCGTACCTGGCGTACGACCGTGGCGTGGTCGACGTTGCCGGCGGCGGCGACGACCAGGTGCGTGGGGTCGTAGTGCTTCTTGTAGAAACGGGCGATCTGGCCGCGGTTCAGCGCGTTGATCGTGTCGACGGTGCCGAGTACGGGGCGGCCGAGGGGGGTGTCGCCGAGCATGGTGTGCGCGAACAGGTCGTGCACGCAGTCGCCCGGGTCGTCCTCGGTCATCGCGATCTCTTCGAGGATGACGCCGCGCTCGGCGTCGACGTCCTCCGGGGCGATCAGCGAGCCGGTCAGCATGTCGCAGACGACGTCGATGGCGAGCGGCAGGTCGGTGTCCAGGACCCGCGCGTAGTAGCAGGTGTACTCCTTCGCCGTGAAGGCGTTCATCTCGCCGCCGACCGCGTCGATCGCGGAGGAGATGTCGAGGGCGGTGCGCTTGGCGGTGCCCTTGAAGAGGAGGTGCTCGAGGTAATGGGTCGCGCCGTTCAGGGTGGGCGTCTCGTCGCGGGAACCGACGTTGGCCCAGATTCCGAAGGTGGCGGACCGGACGGAGGGCAGGGTCTCGGTGACGATCCGCAGACCGCCGGGGAGGACGGTGCGGCGGACGGTGCCGATGCCGCCTGTGCCCTTGAGAAGCGTTTGGGTACGGGCGACGGCCCGCCCCTCCGAAGAGGGGCGGGCCGTCGTCGCGGAACTACGGGACGTCACTTGTCGGTGTCGTCCTTCGTCTCGTCCTCTTCACCCTCGACGACGGGGATGAGGGAGAGCTTGCCGCGGGAGTCGATCTCGGCGATCTCGACCTGGACCTTGGCACCGACCGCGAGCACGTCCTCGACGTTCTCCACGCGCTTGCCACCGGCGAGCTTGCGGATCTGCGAGATGTGCAGCAGGCCGTCCTTGCCCGGCATGAGCGAGACGAACGCGCCGAAGGTGGTCGTCTTGACGACCGTGCCCAGGTAGCGCTCGCCGACCTCCGGCATGGTCGGGTTGGCGATGGCGTTGATCGTGGCGCGGGCGGCCTCGGCCTGCGAACCCTGCTGGGCACCGATGTAGATGGTGCCGTCGTCCTCGATCGTGATGTCGGCGCCGGTGTCCTCCTGGATCTGGTTGATCATCTTGCCCTTGGGGCCGATGACCTCACCGATCTTGTCCACGGGGATCTTGACGGTGATGATCCGCGGGGCGTTCGGGGACATCTCGTCCGGGACGTCGATGGCCTCGTTCATGACGTCCAGGATGTGCAGACGCGCGTCACGGGCCTGCTTCAGCGCGGCGGCCAGGACCGAGGCGGGGATGCCGTCGAGCTTGGTGTCGAGCTGGAGCGCGGTCACGAACTGCTTCGTACCGGCGACCTTGAAGTCCATGTCGCCGAAGGCGTCCTCCGCACCGAGGATGTCGGTGAGGGCGACGTAGTGGGTCTTGCCGTCGATCTCCTGCGAGATCAGGCCCATGGCGATACCGGCGACGGCGGCCTTGAGGGGCACACCGGCGTTCAGCAGCGACATGGTGGAGGCGCAGACCGAGCCCATGGACGTCGAGCCGTTGGAGCCCAGCGCCTCGGAGACCTGGCGGATCGCGTAGGGGAACTCCTCGCGCGAGGGGAGAACCGGCACGATGGCGCGCTCGGCGAGCGCTCCGTGGCCGATCTCGCGGCGCTTGGGCGAGCCCACACGGCCGGTCTCGCCGACGGAGTACGGCGGGAAGTTGTAGTTGTGCATGTAGCGCTTGCGGGTCACCGGGGAGAGGGTGTCCAGCTGCTGCTCCATACGGAGCATGTTGAGGGTGGTGACGCCCAGAATCTGGGTCTCGCCACGCTCGAACAGCGCCGAGCCGTGCACGCGCGGGATGGCCTCGACCTCGGCGGCGAGCGTACGGATGTCCGTGACGCCGCGGCCGTCGATGCGGACCTTGTCCTTGATGACGCGCTCGCGGACCAGCTTCTTGGTCAGCGAGCGGTACGCGGCGGAGATCTCCTTCTCGCGGCCCTCGAAGGCCGGGAGGAGCTTCTCGGCGGCGATCTCCTTGACGCGGTCCAGCTCGGCCTCGCGGTCCTGCTTGCCGGCGATGGTGAGCGCCTGCGTCAGCTCGGAGGTGACGGCCTTGGCGAGCGCCTCGAAGACGTCGTCCTGGTAGTCCAGGAAGACCGGGAACTCGCCGACCGGCTTCGCGGCCTTGGAGGCGAGGTCGGACTGGGCCTTGCAGAGCGCCTTGATGAAGGGCTTCGCGGCGTCCAGACCGGCGGCGACGATCTCCTCGGTGGGAGCCTCGGCGCCGTCCTTGACGAGCTGGATGGTCTTCTCGGTGGCCTCGGCCTCGACCATCATGATCGCGACGTCGCCGTCCTCCAGGACGCGACCGGCGACGACCATGTCGAAGACGGCGTCCTCGAGCTCGGTGTGCGTCGGGAACGCGACCCACTGGCCCTTGATCAGGGCGACACGGGTGGCGCCGATCGGGCCGGAGAAGGGCAGGCCCGCCAGGATCGTGGAGCAGGAGGCGGCGTTGATCGCGACCACGTCGTACAGGTGGTCGGGGTTGAGCGCCATGATCGTCTCGACGATCTGGATCTCGTTGCGCAGGCCCTTCTTGAAGGAGGGGCGCAGCGGGCGGTCGATCAGGCGGCAGGTGAGGATCGCGTCCTCGGAGGGCCGGCCCTCACGACGGAAGAAGGAGCCGGGGATCTTGCCGGCCGCGTACTGCCGCTCCTCGACGTCCACCGTGAGGGGGAAGAAGTCGAGGTTCTCCTTGGGCCGCTTGGAGGCGGTGGTGGCCGACAGCACCATGGTGTCGTCGTCCAGGTACGCCACGGCGGAGCCGGCGGCCTGCTTGGCCAGGCGGCCCGTCTCGAAGCGGATGGTGCGGGTGCCGAAGGTTCCGTTGTCGATAACGGCCTCGGCGTAGTGGGTCTCGTTCTCCACTAGTGATTTCTCCATACTCGTCGTCTTTCGTCCTGCCGCCCGTATGGCGGAGGACGGTGCGGGAGAGGCGCACCGTGTGTGCGGGCCGGTCTTCGATCGAAGCTCCCGGGCATGTTCCCGGGGGCCACTACCGAGGACCGGCGGCGGCGTCGCTGCGCCTCTCCCTCGTGTGTTGCGGTGGTGCGGTGTGACAGGTGTTCCGGTGTCCAGGTTACTGAGCTTGACACCGGTCGTGCACGTACGGCAAAGGGAGCGGTCCCCTCAGACGCGGGAACCGCTCCCTCTCCACGGCGTACTTACTTGGCGCCGCCGGCCGCACCGCGGCGGATGCCGAGGCGGTCGACCAGCGCACGGAAGCGCTGGATGTCCTTCTTGGCCAGGTACTGCAGGAGGCGGCGACGCTGGCCGACCAGGATCAGCAGACCACGACGGGAGTGGTGGTCGTGCTTGTGCGTCTTGAGGTGCTCCGTCAGGTCCGAGATCCGGCGGGAAAGCATGGCGACCTGGACCTCGGGGGATCCCGTGTCGCCCTCCTTCTGCGCGAAGTCGGACATGATCTGCTTCTTCGTAGCGGCGTCGAGCGGCACGCGTACTCCTCTTGATGTTCTAAGCGCCCACGAGTGCCCCTGGTCTTGATCTCAGGGGAGCTTCCGTGACTCGGAGGCGAAGGTCCGATGAGCGCAGTCCCCAGGATGATCCGGAGAGGCGTACACAAACGGCCACTGGCCAGAGTACCAGCCATTCGGGTCACACCCGGACGGTGACCGCCGGGGGCCCGCCCGGTGGTCAGCTGGTGAGGGCGCGGATCGAGCGGTAGACGTCGAAGACCGCCAGGCAGAGCGGCAGCAGGGTGAGCAGGACGACCGTCTCGGCGATCTCCAGGAAGCGGCCCCAGAACGGGGTCACCCCCTTGCGCGGAACGATCAGGCCGATGGCGGTGATCAGGGCGGCGACGCCCGCGACGGCGGCGGCGAGCCACACCGTACGGATGTCCAGTGCGGAGCCTTCGCCCGGCAGCGCGTCGTGCACCTGGGTCAGCGGCGGGTTGAGGGAGAGGCCGAGGCCCAGGAAGACGAGGGAGCCGAGGCCCGCGGCGAGGGTGCAGCCGACCTGGGCGGTGTAACGGAACAGGTGGGCGCGCATCAGCATGGCGACCCCGGTGGCCAGGGCGAGCAGCTGGCCCCAGACGTTGTCCGAGAAGCCGAGCACCGCGGCGGCGGCCACGGCCACCAGTGCGCAGCCGCCGACCAGGCCGAGGAGGAGCTCGTGGCCGCGGCGCGCCTGGGCGGCGAGCCGTACGGCGTCGACCGGCCCCTGGGGGGCCGGCTCGGCGGTGCCGTAGTCGCCGACGGCGGAGCGGGGCGGTTCGAAGCCGATGGGGAGGCGGGCGAAGCGGGTGGCGAGGCCGGGCAGGAAGGCCAGGGCCCCCACGGCGAAGGGGGCGCACACGGCGGCGGCCTCGATGGGCGCCAGTTCCGCCGTGATCGCGATGAAGGTGACCACGAGGCCGGTGGCGCTCGCGAAGACGAAGGCGACGAACGGCCCGTCGCCTCCGGGTGCGGTGATCATGAGGATGACCGCGACCACCAGCACGGCGGCGCAGGCGAGCAGGAACTGAAGTCGCCCCACGCCCTGGCCGGTGCTGAGCGAGAGCAGCCCGGAACCGGCGACCGCGGCGTTCACCATCGCGCCGGTGCCGAGCGCGATCGACGAGCCCCGGTCGTCGTAGACCCGTGCGCGGACGCAGGCGAGGGCGAGCAGGAGTACGGCGGTGACCGCGGCCAGGATGCCCGGCAGGCCGTGCATGTCGCGCCGGGGGTCGGCCGTCCAGAGCACGAAGCCCAGCAGGCTCAGCAGTACGGACCCGCCGAAGAGACCGGCGCCGCGCATGAGGGAGTCGCCCCAGAGCGTGCGGTCCTTGGCCACGGCGGTGGCGACGGCGTCGGAGACGTCGTCGAAGACAGCGGGCGGCAGCGACTCGGCGAAGGGCCGCAGGGAGAGCAGTTCGCCGTCGAGGATGCGGTGGCCGGCCAGCGTACGGGCGCTGTCCAGGACGGTGCCGTCGCGGCGTACGAGGTGGTAGCCGACGGGGGCGCCGGGGGCGGGGCTCTGTCCGGAGAGCCGGAGGATCTCGGGGTAGAGGTCCGCGACGGGCACGTCCTCGGGCAACGCCACGTCGACCCGGCTGTCGGGTGCGACGACCGTGACCCGGCAGAAGCCCGTGCCGTTGCCGGACGGAACCCCGTGACTCGGCCGGCCGGTCGTGGTGGCTGCCGCTTGGGCCGTCATTGTCACCTGCTGCTCCCCCTGTTGCTCTGGACTTCGGCGTCGCTGTTGGGTGTCCGCCTGTTTTCTTCGGCTTTCGGCGTCGCTCTCGGATGACCGCGGCCGTTCCGGAACCGCTGTGTGCCGTTCTGGAACCTCTGCCGGAAACACCCCTGAGGACGGCGGATCCCGCCCCGCGCCCCTAATGACCGTCTTCTTGCGGTAGTTAGCGGATGCGTATGCGCATCGCGACACCCTACCGCCATGCGGCCCCCGCTCCGCCAGTAGGATCCATCCCGCGGATGGAGCCCGTCGCCACGGGGGCGCCGATAGGAACACTTCCGTCCGGCAAGGGAATTGGTGAGCTGTGAGCCAGATCGTTGTCAAGCGCCCACCGCGGGCCCTGCCCTCCGAAGTGCCGGTCGAGCAGGTGCAGTTGCAACCTCCGCCGGAGTTGCCCCGGGGTCAGCAGGAGGGCATGCTCATGCAGCTCCTGCCGATGCTGGGCATGGGCGGCTCGGTCGTCTTCTTCTTCATGACGCCGAACCCGATCATGCGGATCATGGGCGTGATCATGATCGCCTCCACGGTGGCCATGGCCATCGCCATGATGGTGCGTTTCCGGCGGGGCACCCAGGGGCAGCTCGCGGACATGCGGCGGGACTATCTGAAGTACCTGACGCAGACCCGGCGCACGGTGGTGAAGACGGCGCGCAAGCAGCGTGACGCACAGTTCTATCTGCACCCCTCGCCCGAGCAGTTGTGGGCGCTCGTCGCCGAGGGCAGCCGGGTGTGGGAGCGGCGGGTCGCCGACGCCGACTTCGCGCAGGTACGTATCGGTCTGGGCACCCAGGAGCTGGCCACGCCGCTCGTCGCGCCCGAGACGGCGCCGGTCGAGGAGCTGGAACCGCTGACCGCCGGGGCGATGCAGCAGTTCCTGACGACGCACTCCACGCTGGACGGCCTGCCCATGGCCGTCTCGCTGCGGGCGTTCTACCACGTGACGATCGGCGGCCACGCGGACTCCGCGCGCTCATCGGCGCGGGCGATGGTCGGTGCTCTGGCCTCGCTGCACTCCCCCGAGGACCTGGTGATCGGAATCGCCGCGGGCGCCGAGGCGGCCCCCCAGTGGGAGTGGGCGAAGTGGCTCCCCCACGTACAGGACGCGGGTTCGACCGACGGTGCGGGCAGCCGGCGCCTGATCACCACCGGTGTCCTGGAGCTCGAACAGCAGCTGGCGGCGCGTCTCGACGGCCGCCCGCGCTTCCAGCCCGGTGGCCAGCCGCTCCTGGAGCAGCCGCACGTCGTCATCGTGCTGGACGGCGATTCGGTGCCCCCGATGTCGGTGCTCGCCTCGGCCGAGGGGCTGCAGGGCGTGACGGTCATCGAGGTCGTGCCGGGCGAGGCGCAGGGGGCACGCGGCGGCCTCTCCGTCGTGGTGCAGCCGCAGTCGCTGCAGCTGGAGTCGGGGCAGGGGCTCGTCTACGAGGGGGTGCCCGACCTGCTGAGTTACGAGGCGGCCGAGGCGCTCGCCCGTCAGCTGGCCCCGCTGCACATGGCGACGGGCGGAGACGACGACGAGCCGCTGCTGGCCAACCTGGAGTTCACCGATCTGCTGAACCTGGGGGACGCGGCCTCCATCGAGGTGAGCCGGACCTGGCGCCCCCGCTCCCAGGCCGAACGGCTGCGCGTACCGATCGGCGTCGGCGAGGGCGGCGCGCCGGTGATGCTGGACCTCAAGGAGGCGGCCCAGGAGGGCATGGGCCCGCACGGGCTCTGTGTGGGTGCCACGGGTTCCGGAAAGTCGGAGCTGCTCCGGACGCTGGTGCTCGGCCTCGCCGTCACGCACACCTCGGAGACCCTCAACTTCGTCCTCGCGGACTTCAAGGGCGGCGCGACCTTCGCCGGCATGGCGCAGATGCCCCACGTGGCCGCGGTGATCACCAACCTCGCGGACGACCTGACGCTGGTCGACCGCATGGGCGACTCCATCAGCGGTGAGCTCAACCGCCGCCAGGAGATGCTGCGCGACGCGGGCAACTACGCCAACATCCACGACTACGAGAAGGCGCGCGCGGCGGGTGCGCCGCTGCAGCCCATCCCCTCACTGGTCCTGGTCATCGACGAGTTCAGCGAGCTGCTGACGGCGAAGCCCGACTTCATCGACATGTTCGTGCAGATCGGGCGCATCGGCCGTTCGCTGGGTGTGCACCTGCTGCTGGCATCGCAGCGCCTGGAGGAGGGGCGGCTGCGCGGGCTGGAGACGTACCTCTCGTACCGCATCGGTCTGCGGACGTTCTCGGCGGCCGAGTCCCGGTCGGCCATCGGGGTGCCCGACGCGTACCACCTGCCCAACGTGCCCGGTTCCGGGCTGCTCAAGTTCGGTACGGAGGAGATGGTGCGGTTCAAGGCCGCGTACGTCTCCGGGGTGTACCGGGCGGGAGGCCAGCCGGTCGCGTCCGGGGGCCCGCTGCCGGTGGACCGCAGGCCGGTTCCGTTCACGGCGGCGCCGGTGCCGGTGCGGTACGTGCAGCCGAGCCCGCAGGCCGGGGCGGCCGGGGTGCCGGACCAGCGGACGGGGGACGACGACGCGTTGGCGGACACGGTGCTCGATGTGATCGTGCGGCGGCTGGAGGGGCGGGGCGCCTCCGCCCACCAGGTGTGGCTCCCGCCGCTGGACAACCCGCCGTCGCTGGACGAGATCCTGCCGGGACTCTCGGCCGTACCGGGGCGCGGGCTGACGCAGCCCGGGTTCGAGGGGGCGGGACGTCTCGTCGTACCGCTGGGCGTGATCGACAAGCCGTTCGAGCAGCGGCGCGACACCCTCTACCGGGACTTCTCCGGGGCGGCGGGTCACATGCAGATCACCGGTGGTCCGCAGTCCGGCAAGTCGACCCTGCTCCGTACGCTCATCGCGGGCTTCGCGCTCACGCACACTCCGCAGGAAGTCCAGTTCTACGGGCTCGACTTCGGCGGTGGCGGCATGTCGTCCATCGCGGGCCTCCCGCACGTCGGCGGGGTCGCCTCGCGGCTGGACCCCGAGCGGGTCCGCCGTACGGTCGCCGAGGTGTACGGCATCCTCTCGCGGCGCGAGGAGTACTTCCGCAGCGCCGGCATCGACTCCATCGCCACCTTCCGCCGGATGCGGGCGCGCGGCGAGATCTCGGTGACGGACCAGCCGTGGGGTGACGTCTTCCTGATCATCGACGGCTGGGGCAACTTCCGTACGGATTACGAGGCGCTGGAGAACGCCGCCGTGGACATCGCGGCGCGTGGCCTCGGCTACGGCATCCACCTGATCGTCACCGCGTCACGGTCCATGGAGGTCAGGGCGAGCCTGAAGGACCACCTCATGAACCGCCTGGAGCTGCGACTCGGCGATGTCATGGACTCCGAGCTGGACCGCAAGGTCGCCGTCAACGTGCCCGCCGGGGTGCCGGGTCGCGGGCTGACGCCGGAGAAGCTGCACTTCATGGCGGCGGTGCCGCGGATCGACGGCATCAACTCCGACAGCGATCTCTCCGAGGCGACGGCCGCGATGAACGCGGAGGTCGCCCGCCACTGGACGGCTCCGCCCGCACCGCAGGTACGCCTGCTGCCGCGCTCCCTGCCGGCGAGCGAACTGCCGGCGGGCTACGCCGCTCCGGAGCGCGGTATCGCCTTCGGCATCGACGAGAACAACCTCGCGCCGGTCTTCGTCGACTTCGACCACGACCCGTTCTTCCTGATCTTCGGCGAGAGCGAGTCCGGCAAGTCCAACCTGCTGCGGCTGGTGATCAAGCAGCTCACCGAGCGGTACGACGGGGACACCTGCAAGCTCTTCGTCATCGACAACCGGCGCTCGCTGCTGGACGTGACCCCGTCGACGCACCTGGCGGAGTACATCCCCATGTCCAACAACATGGACCACCACATGGTCGCCCTGCACGACCTCATGAAGCGCCGCACCCCGTCGGCCGACGTCACGGCCCAGGAACTGCGGGACCGCAGCTGGTGGCGCGGACCGACGGTCTACGTGGTCATCGACGACTTCGACCTGGTCGCCACGTCGAGCGGCAACCCGCTGTCGTCCTTGACGGAGTTGCTGCCGTTCGCCCGGGATGTGGGCGTCCGCTTCATCATCGCCCGCAACACGGCGGGGGCGAGCCGGGCGCTGTACGACCCGTTCCTCCAGCGCATGACGGAGCTGGGAGCGCAAGGCGTGCTGCTGTCGGGTGACCCGATGGAGGGCGACGTCCTCGGCGGCGTACGCCCGCGGCCGATGCCGGCGGGGCGGGGCCTGTTCGTCACCCGGCGGCGGGGGAACCCGCTGGTGCAGACGGGGTTGGTGGACGGGGGGCAGTAGGCGGGGACGCTGCCGAGTACGTGGGAGGGGGCGCTGGATGTCCAGCGCCCCCTCCCCTTTGCATCGCTCGTGCCGACATAAAGCGGACATGTATCCGTGCTGACGTACCGCGGACATGCGTCAGGGTGGACACCTCCCGCGCGTGTCCACCCTGATGTGCTGCTGAGCAGCCTGCTTCTTCCAGCCGGATCGGCTACTGGAAGTTCGCCGCCGCCCGCTTGTCACCGCTGCGGTAGGCCGTCTCCGCGTCGCGCACGGCGCGGGAGATCTGGGCGAGGTTCTCCTTGATGCCCGTCGCCTGCAGGTCCCACCGGCCCTGCGCGGAGCGGTAGGCCGTCTTGGCTTCGCCCTCCCACAGCTCCGAGACCGAGGCGATCATGGTCTTGATCGCCCGCAGGTCCTGGTCGAGCTGCTTGGCCTGACGATCGATCGACGCGGCCGCGAGATCGAGGCTGGCATAAGTGACGACCGTCGTACCGTCGTTGGTGGCCATGTGGTCCTCCTTCAGTCGAGTTGCGGAATACGGGTCAGAAGTTGTTCAGGTTCGAGGTCCGGGCCGTGGCCGCGGCGTCGCCCGAATAGCCGTCGACGACGTCCACTCCCATGAGGGCGGCCTTGATCTCTTCCTCGTTGTTGCCCGAGATGGTACGGGCGGCCTTGATGGCTTCCTGGAAGCGCAGCAGCTCGTTGCCGATGCCGACCATGTTGTTGTTGATCTGGACCTGCTTCTGATTGAACGCTCCGGCGCCGATGCCCTTCCAGGCACCTTCCAGGCTGTCGATCGTCGCGTTCAGCTGCTTGAGCTGGCCCTTCACCGACTCGAACCTTTCGGTGAGGTCCCCCTCGAGCCTGAGTAGGGCCGCAGCTGAGACTTTCTGGTCTGCCGACATGGCTTTCCTTTCCTTCCGGTGGATTGTGCGAGCCGGCATGGTTCGCCGGCCGGTACATGTGAGGAACCTGCGGTCAGGCCGCGCCGCGCCTGCGGACGACGGCGAAGACCACTCCCCCGAGGACGGCCACGCCCGCGATACCGCCGACGATCAGGCCCAGGGGGACACCATCGCCCGACGCCGCCTCGCTGTCGCCCGCCGCGACGGTCTCGTCGGCCTTGTCGGCCTTCCCGTTCTGGGCGGGCTGGTCGGAGGCGGGGGCGGAGGCTGTGGAGGAAGGGGCAGGGGAGGCCAGGGAGCCGCCGGTCCGCTCCTCGGTGAGGGGGCTGATGTCCGGGTCTCCGGGATCGCCCTTGCCCTTGAGGATGTTCATCGCGGGGCGGATGAGGCCGTGGCCGAGGTAGGCGCTGCGGTCGCCCTTCTTCCACGTGCGACTAGCTGTGTCGAAGAGCACGTTGAGCACTTGGTTCGCGGTCCAGTCGGGGTGGGCGGACCACACCAGGGCGGCGGAGGCGGAGGCGATGGCGGTGGCGGCGCTGGTTCCGCCGTCCCCGTCGCAGTAGCTCTTGAAGGAATTGTTGCACCAGCGCGGAATATCACTGCCGGGAGCAGCAATGTCTACGGTGTTTCCGTTTGTGGAAAACTCAGAGACTTTTCCCTTGCGGTCCGCAGCAGCTACACCCACTACTTGTGGATATGAAGCTGGGTACTGCTCCTTGTTGCCTTCCTCCGCATTATTCCCCACGCCGGCAAAGAAAAGCTTTCCCTTTTGCTGTGCGTACTTTACGGCGTCGCGCTCCTGACTTGATGAGTAGTCGCTAGCAAAGGACATATTGATGATCTTCGCATCGCTGTCAGCGGCTGCCCGGATAGCGTCTTCAGCGTCATTCGCATTGACCGAATTTTCATTTTGGAATTCTGTGTCACTGATGCGCATAGGAATAATTTTCGCCCCTGGGGCGAGCCCCTGCAGCCCACCCTCCTTGCCCGTCCCCGCGATCAGCTCAGCCATGTTGGTGCCATGTCCGCGGTAGTCATCGTGCTCGTCACCGGCGGCATTCGTAGCGTCGAGGCCCTTGAGAACTTGGCCTTTCAGGGAAGGCGTAGCCGCGTTGACGCCCGTGTCGATGACAGCGACTTTGACGCCTTCGCCCGTCGTGACCTTCCACATTTCCTCAGCCTGCAACGCACTGAGGTACCACTGTTTGGACTGCACGTCCGCAGCCGCGGCAGGCTGTGCCGCACCGGCAAGGACCACACTCCACGAAGCGGCCACAGCCAGTGCGCTGAGTACACGCTTCTGGGGACGGCCCATTCCTGCTGTCATCCTGACTTCCGAACCTTCCCTGGGGCTACTGTTCGACCACCGGCGGCACGGCTCCGCGCCGTCGGGCAGCCCATGTTTCTTCGTCTTCGGTCAGGTAATCCGGACGAGTCGACCCGGTGTTCTCCTCGTCCTTCCGGTCAGTCTTCCGCCGACCGACAGGGCCACGGACGAGGCCCGCGCCCCCGGCTGTGAAGCCCTTGGAGCCGGAGCCCGACGTCCCTCGGGCAGCTCCGACCACTCCATTCGCACCCGAGACAGGCGCCCCACGCTGGCCGGAGCGCGGCGCACTGCCACTCGCGCCGGGTCCGCCGATCACCGTTCCTCGCGGCACTCCACGTGCCCCGCCAGCCCCGGACGCTCCAGAGGTGGCACGCTGCGGAGTGCCGCCCACGATGCCGTTGCCCTGTCCCGCACGAGAGCTGCCCGGCGCTGCCGTGCCACCGTGGGCGGCCATGGGCCGGCCGCCCGTCACGCCGGACTGACCGGCCGTGGGCAGCTGTGCACCTCCGCCAGGGCGCCCCGTGGCTGATGGCCCACTGGCCATCGGGCTCCCCCTGCCGATGGGAGTGCCCGTGCCACCTCTTGCTGCGGCGCCGGCACCGGTGGGGGATGCCTTGCCCAGTCCTCGCCCGGCCTGATTCACGGACCGGGGCCCACCAGCGGAGCCCGTGGCCCGCGAGTGGCTTGCCGATACCGGGTTCCCGAGACCGGGCGCCATGGGCGGCGTCGGTGTATTGACCGGGCCTGGGCCGCTGGTGGCCGGTGGCGTGGGAGGGGTACCGGTGGCCGCATTCGGAACGGTCGGGGTCGCAACACTGTTGATCTCTGTGGACGTGCTCTTGTCCAGCACAGGTGCCGAGCCAAGAGCTACGTCCGGGGTCCGGCCATCGGGAGAGCTGACGGTTCCAGAGACACCTGCGCCCGAGCGCTCTGCGTTGCCTGGTGTCGTGCCGCCGCCCGACGTGTCTGCGCCGGGAGGTGCGGTGACGGCTGTGGGTTTTTCGACGCCGCCCCTGGGCCTGGGCATGTTGACACCAAGCCGCTGATCGAACCGCGGCGGCTCCTGCCCCGCCAGCACCTCCTCCGACACCGCGTAGTACGACGCCAGCCGGTTGATCTGGTTGATGGCCTCCTGGCGGTTCTTCTCCACCGTGAGAGCGGCCGCATACTGCGGGTTCGTCTCGGTCCGGGCGGGGAACAGGATGTCGTCCACGTCCGTCTGGATCATCCGGCTGTCGCGCGGCGGCATGGAGCTGCGTACCGACGCCAGGCCGGTGCCGGCCACCGTGATCTGTGTGCCCGCCGCGTCCGCGAAGTCGCCGAGCTTCGTGGCGTGGGTGACCAGGCCCTTGCCCCACTTGCGGAAGGCCTCACCGGAATCGCCCTGCCAGTCGACGCCGTCGATGTGGTCGCCGAGCTCCTTCGCCGCGCTCCGGATCGCATCCCTGGCCTTCCAGAGCGCCTCGCCCGCGTTCTCCAGGTCCGCCGGGTTGGCGTTCTCCACCAGGTCGATGATGGCGTTGAGGTCGTGTCCCTCGAACGAGGTACGGCCTGCTCTGCCGCCGCCGCCTCCGAAAGGAAAGAGGCTCAGGACCTCCCGACCCAGCTCCGTCATATCGGTGACGACCAGCTGGGTCTTGACGCGGCCCTCGTCCTGCTTCTGCTGTTCGGCCGGAGTCAGTTCCGGCTGCTTCTCGTCGCTCACTTCGTCTCCCACCCGTCGCCCTGGCCTTCGCGGTTGTCGGCCTCGGGCTTGGCGGCCTTCTCGCGCTCCCGGTCCATCCGTGTCTGGATCTCGTGGAAGCGCCGCCGGGTCTCGTCGTCCACGTTGTCGAAACCGACCGCCGCCGCGTGCACGCCCAGGCTCAGGTACTCGATCTGCTCGCCCAGCGACTTGGAGAGCGAGATCAGCGACTCGTGCACGCGGTTGTACTGGGTGTAGAGGCCGTCCGCCTCGGCGAAGCGGGCGTTCGGGCCGCTCAAGGAGGCGCGCGACACCTTCTGGGCCGCCACCTTCGACTTGCCGGCCGCCGAGCCCTCCAGGTCCGCGAGCAGGGCGTCCACCCGCTTCTTGAACGTCTCCAGCGCGCCTACGCCGCGCCTGAGGTCACCTGGACCGGTCACAATGCCGTCCTCCCCGTTGTGCATCCCCGTTTGCTCGGATCGTTCCGCGTTGCTATCGCATCGATGCGATCCGAGCCCATCTCATCCGGTAACTCTAGTCACTGCGTGGCGCCGGGCCAATTGGGTTGGCGGCCACGTGACTTGTCTCATGCCTCAGCCGAGTTCTCCTCCGTCAGCCGCCGCCCGCCAGCCGCCTCTTGCGGCGTCTCGTGTCCCGTACGGCCACTGCCGCACCGGCGATCGCGGCCACCAGGACGCCGCCGCCCACGACGACGTACGTCGCGAGGCGGGCGTTGCGTTCGTCGGCCGTTTCGCCCAGGTGGAGCTTTGCCGTGGTCGGTGCTTCGCCTTTGCTCATGCCCTCGCTCGCGACCGGGCGCTCGATGGGCTTGTCGTCCTCGGTGAGGGCGCGTACCGGGTCGACGACGCCCCAGCCCACGTGGCGGTCGTGGCCCGCCACCGAGCGCTCCGCCGTCTGCTGCATCTGGGCCACGATCTGGCGCTGCGTCCAGCGGGGGTGCTTGGCCTTGATCAGCGCGGCGACCCCGGCGACGTACGGGGCGGAGAAACTGGTGCCGTTGTCGGCGCAGTGGCCGCCGCCGGGGACGGTGGAGACCATGTCCACGCCGGGGGCGGCGATGCCGACGAACGGGCCGCCCTGGGAGAAGTACGCGCGTTCGTTGTTCCGGTCCGAGGAGGCGACGGCGAGGACGCCCTCGTAGGAAGCGGGGTAGGTCGGCTTCGTTTGGCCGTCCATGCCGTCGTTGCCCGCTGAGGCGATGACCACGATGTCGTTGCCCAGGGCGTGGTCGATCGCCTCCTTCAGGCGCGGTGTCGGTGCGACGGCGTCGGCTGTGTCCTGGGAGATGTTGATGATGTGGGCCTTCGCCTCGTCGGCGGCGTAGCGGATGGCCCTGGCCAGGGACTCCGCCGTTCCGTTGCCGTCGGCGTCGTTCTGCTGGATCGGGATGATCGTCGCGTCGGGGGCGAGACCGGCGAAGCCCGTGCCTTTCGCCTCGCGTGCGGCGATGATGCCGGCCACCTTGGTGCCGTGGCCCACCGTGTCCGTGGTTCCGTTCTCCTTGCCGCGTTCGATCTCCCGGCCGTCCTCGGTCTTGAGCTTCTTCGGCAGGAAGTTCTTGCCCGCCTTGACGTCGACGGCCGGGGTCAGCTGGGGGTTCTTCACGTCGACGCCGGTGTCGATGACCGCCACGCGTACGCCCTTTCCGGTGGACTGCTTCCACAGCTCGTCCATGAGGACGCGCTGCAACGACCAGGGGCGGCCCGGGTACTTCTTCCCGCCGAACGTGCACTGGGTCGTGTCGTCCGCGGCTGACTGAGGGGCCGGCAGGGCGACGAGGAGGAATGTGGTGGCCGCGGCCGTCGTCAGGAGGCGTTTGGTCGTCGAAGGCAGGGGCGTGCGTGCGAGGCGTGTCATCGGCGTACCGCTCCTCACGAACCCTGCGGCTGGCTCGCCGCGCCCGTCGAGAGCCGCGGGCCCGTCGGCAGGAACGTGGACCAGGCAGCGGGGACGGGGGTGGGGTCGACGTCCTTGTAGCCGAGGAGGTTCTGGGCCTGCTGGGCCTCCTGCCGGCGCGCCTCCCGTTCCTTCTTGGAGCCGGACGCGCCGATGCCGGAGTCGTCCTGTCCGCTGTCGCTGTTGGACTGCATCGCGTAGCGCAGTCCGGTGTCGGTGACCAGGAAGAGGAAGCCGGCGTCGGTGTTGGAGCCCTGGAACTGGCGGAAGAGCTCGCCGGATCCGGGGGTGACGTAGGCGCTGGAGGAGCCGGTGGGGAGCGTCGCCGGGAAGCTCGTACCCACCCAGGTGGAGAGGGTGGTGGCACCGTTGTCGGCATCGACGTCGCGCAGGACGTTGCACACGGTGTTCCGGCTTCCCTTCGTCATGGCCGGGGAGTTGACGGCCTGCGCCTCGTGGACCGGCCAGTCCAGCTCCGCGCCGAAGGCCCGGCCCGGTGAGAACGCCGAGGCGCCCACCGGCTTCACCTGGCCGGCCTGGCCGAGCTTGTCCAGGTCCCGGCTGCTGAGCAGGAGCTTGGCGATGAAGTCCGAGACCGGGGCGACCCTGCCGGGGAGGACGACGTACTGCTGGGTCCTGGTTCCGGCGGTGGCGGCCAGGACCATGCCGACCTTGTTCGTGTCGTCGTCCAGCGTGCCCGGGACGTTCGCGGGAGTGCCCGGGACGCCGTCCAGGGTCGGGAACGTGATCCGGTCGCCCTGGTGGAGCGTCGCCAGCCATGCGGCGGAGACCCGCTGGGGCTTGGCGTTCGGGTCGACCAGGGTGCGCAGCAGCAGTTCGTCGGCGGGGACCGGGTACGCCTTGCCCGTGGCGTCCACGAGGTAGCGGGTCCGGTCGGGCCCCTCGACGTACATCACCTCGCCGCCGCGCAGCTTCCCCTTGCCCTCGGTCTTCTTCTCCTCGCGCTCGGCGAAGACGAAGGCGGCCTTCTGGATGGCCCGGCCGCCCTCACCGGGCTGTTCGCAGACCGCCCAGCGCTTGGCGGATCCGGCGTCCTTGGGGTCGGGCAGCCGGTCGGGGGCGTACGGGATGCCGAGCGTCGCGCCGTGCGGGATCGTGCCGTTGTCCAGCACCGATTCGTCGACGTTGACGACCTTGCCCTTGTCCTGGGCGAGCAGGAGCTTGGCCGAGGACATGTTCAGGACGGGGTGGAGCTGCTTCTTGCCGTCGGTCGTCAACACCACGTAGCGGGTGGTGGACTTGCTGGCGATGATGACGTTCTCGTTGGGGGTGTCCCAGTCCTTGGGGGCCACCGGCTTGAACATGCCCCAGGCGCCGAATACGGCGAGGACGACGACGCCGATGATCGCCCCCGGCACGACCGCGCGCAGGGGGCGTGGTGCGCCTTCCTCGGAGCCGGTCGGGTTGGGTTGCAGGAACTGTGCGATCAACCTCCGCTTCGCAAAGGTGTAGGCGTTGAGCTCATCCCGCCGTGATGCCATGTTCCGCTGCCCCTTCTCCCCAGTGGTCGACCAGGGTGCCACACACACCGTCGGCCCCTGGTGTCGCACCGGGCCCCTACTATGCCCCCAGGGGCTCGGCCCCCACTGCTCAGGTAGGGTGACCACCCGGTCAACACCCGTGCAAAAAACGGTGAATACGGACACGAGGGGGCAACGCGGCAATGGGTGCAGCTACGCGAGAGCGCACCGGGCGGTCCGGCCGCAGAACCCCCGGGCCTTCCCGTCGGCAACGCAGCAACGAGCCGGCCGCCACAGCCCCTGCCACCGCGTCGAGCGCCCCCGCGGCAACCACCCTGCGCGCCACCGCGCGGACCGGCCGGGTCCGGCCCCTGCGGCGGCAGCTGGTGATCATCGAGGCGGCGCTCGCGGTGGCCGTGGTGGGTGCGGCGCTCGGCGGTGCCTGGCTGGTGCCCGCCGGCGTGCTCGTCGTGCTTCTGATGCTGCTCGCGGTGGTACGCCGCCGGGGCCGGGCGCTCCAGGACTGGCTGTCCAGCGCCCTCATGCTCAAGGCCCGGCAGCGGGCGGCGGCACCGGGAGCCGACGCGGAGCCGATGCTGGCCCCGGTCGCGGAGAACGTGCCCGGCTTCGGCCCCCACATCTACGTCGACCGGGACCACCGCACGGTGGGCATGCTCGGCGACGGCACGTTCCTGACCGCCGCGGTGCGGGTGGAGGCGAGCGGTGAGGCGCTGCGGCCCGCGTTCGGCGCCCGCTCACTCCCGCTGTCGCTGCTCGGTGACGCCCTCCGGGTCGACGACATCGTGCTGGAGTCGGCGCAGTTGGTGCAGCAGGTACGGGCCGCTCCCGCCCCTCATCTGCCGCAGCAGTCGGTGGCCCGCCTCTCGTACGCGCCCCTCCAGGACAAGACCGGGGCGCCCGCCCTGCGGATGACCTGGGTGGCGGTGAAGCTGGATCCTGAGCTGTGCCGGGAGGCCATCGAGGCGCGCGGTGGCGGGCTCGAAGGGGCCCAGCGCGCTCTGGTGCGGGTCGCGGACCATGTGGCGAGCCGGATCACGGGGGCCGGGTTCCGGGCCGTGGTGCTGGACCAGGACGAGCTGAACTCGGCCGTCGCCACGTCCGCCTGCGCCAACCCCCTGCTCTCGGGGCGCGCCGGGCGCCCGGACGCCGCACCGCAGCGGCGCACCATGGAGACCTCGCGGGTCTGGCGGTGCGACGACCGGTGGCACACCACGTACGCCGTGGACCGCTGGCCCGAGTTGGGCCGGGGCGCGACGCCGCTCCCGCAGCTGGTCGCGCTGCTGACGTCGGTCCCCGCGTATGCCACGACCTTCAGCCTGACCGTACGGCGCGGTGCGCGGCAGGGCGAGACGAGTGTGAGCGGCCATGTCCGGGTGACCGGCGGATCGGACACCGAGCTGGTCGGCGTGCGGAGGACGTTGGAGCAGGCCGCCCGGCACGCGAAGGTGGGTCTGGCGCGGCTGGACCGCGAACAGCTGCCGGGTGTGCTGGCGACGCTCCCCCTGGGAGGGGCCCAGTGAGAAGCGGATCGCGGAGAGGCGGAGCAGCAGTGGCGCGTGGTGTGACGGAGCGGACCGGGGCCAGGCGCGGACTGCTCGGTCCCCGCCACGCGGGCCACACCGTGCCCACCGACCACCTCGGCGCCCTGTCGCTCCCGGTCGGCGACGACGGCGTGATCATCGGCAACGACGCGGAGGGGCGCCCGCAGCTGATCGGGTTCCACCGGCCGGTCCCGTACGACGTCACGTTGATCGGCGGGCTGTGGACGGCACAGGTGCTGGCGCTGCGCGCCGCGGGCACCGGTGCGCGGGTGGCCGTCGAGACCGGCCGGGTGCAGGCCTGGACCACGCTGGCGCAGGCGGCGGGCGCCGGGCTGGAGTGCGTCTCCCTGTACGACGTGGGGCGGGTCCCGCCCACGGGTGCCGCGGTCGGCAGCCCCGTGGTGGTCATCCGCGACTGCGGTATGCGACCGCCCCGCGGCCGGGTGATCTCCTCCCCCTGGCAGTCCGTGCTGACGCTGCTCCCCTACCTCAGCCCCGTCGCACCGAGGTTGCTGCGCTCTTCGGCGCTCGTGGGCATCCAGCGGGTCTCGCCCGACGAGGCGCAGCAGATCGGCCGGATCCTGGGGCTGGCACCGGCCGAGAGCGAGGCGCTGCCGACACTGGCGGACGGTGTGACGCTCTGGGTGGCGGGCCGCGACCACCACTGGGTGATGACGAGTGCGACGGACGCGGAGACCGGTCTGCTGGGCACAGCTCGCCGGATGGACTGATTCCTCTCCCGTTCGCACCACATGCGCCCCTCCCACCAGGGAGCATGGACCATGCAACGACACACAGTTCGACGGTTCGATCGGAAGGGACGCCGGCATGGGCACCCAGCAGGAAAAGGACGAGCTCTACGCTCTCGACATCTCGGGCGTGGAGTGGCTGAGCGCGCCCGGCACCGAGGACGTCGAGGAGCGGGTCGAGATCGCGCATCTGCCCGGGGGCGCGGTGGCCATGCGTTCCTCCCTGGACCCGGACACCGTCCTGCGGTACACGGAGGCGGAGTGGCGGGCGTTCGTCCTGGGTGCTCGCGACGGTGAGTTCGACCTCAAGTAGGCGACGTACGCGGTACGAGGGTGGCGGCCGGGCCTGGCCGCCACCCTTCGCCATGCCGGTCCACGTCCAGAATCGACCGCCTCTCTCTTCCGCTTCTGCCGCACTCGGTCCGCCGGTGAGCGGCACCTGACCCGAGGGGCGCTCCTTGCCGTGCGATACGGCCTGCCGGAGTTCGCCCGATGGCGATTAGGGTGGGTGGGGCGCGGCAGAAGAAACCTGCGAGCGGGTTGTGCGCGTCGCAAGGGGGAGAGCCGGGCGTACCGGGCCCAATGAGACCGGTCGCCCCCACCCACCACGGCACAAGGGTGCTCGACCACACCAGGAGGCATAGTGAACAGCGATCGGGACGAGATCCGCGGCGGATGGAACACGCCCGTCGACGAGTCGTCCGACGCGGATCCCGCCGAGATGACGGGTGAGTTCACCATCGACTACACCCCTCCCGCCTGGTATACGCAGAACGCGGCGGGGGACTCGTCGGGTGGCGCGGGCTCCCACCTGGCACCGCCTCCGCCACCGCACGGGGCCCCTGTGTCCGTGCCGGAGCAGCCGTCCCAGGGCGGGTTCGACCCCACCTGGTCCCCTGCACCTCCGGCACCGCCCGCCCCTGCGGATTCCCCCGTCGAGCCTGCCGTGCCGACGGCGCCTGCTCCCGCCGCCGATCCGGTCGGGCCTGTCGTTCCCGGTGCGCCGGCCTCTCCGGCCGCCTCCGCCGACGCCTCCGGTGACCCGGGGCCGTTCGGGGGCGGCGATCTGGAGAGCGGCGCCACGATGCGGTTCTCTCCGGCCGCCCTCAAGCGTGAGATCGCCGAGCGCGAGGCGGCGGCGGAGGCTCCCGCCGCGGAGGCGGAGACGGACTCCGGCCTGTCCGGTACGGAGCCGGGTTCGGCTTCCTCCCGTACGGAGTCGGACTCCACGGCCGCCGACGGTGCGGACGCGGGCCACGGCACGGATACGGACACGGACGGCGCAACGGACGCGTCGGCCACCGCGGATGCCCCGAAGCTCCCGGACTCCGCCGACGCGGCGGACCCGGCAGACCCGGGCGACGTGCCCGCCTCGGGCGACCACGCGGACGGCGGTGCGGGCGATGGCCGCTCCCCCGACGCCGAGGCAGGCCCCCATGCCGGCGCCGTCCCGCAGGACGCCGCTGCCCCGGAGGCCCCGCCCGCCGCGCCGCCCCGACCGCAGGCCTCCGCCGCGCCGGTCCCGTGGTCCGTGCCCGCCGAGGGCAGCGCGCTGCCGCCGTTGCCGCCCGCCTTCCAGCCGGCGGCCCCGCAGCCCACCGCCCCGCAGCCCGCGGCGCAGTGGCCCGCCCCCGTGCCGCCCCACGAGGCCCCCGGCGGTTACGGCTTCCCGCACGCGGCCCAGCCGCCGCAGGCACCTCAGCAGCCCCACGCACCGCAGCAGCCCCAGCCGCTCCCCGGCCAGGGGCCCCAGGGAACACCCCTGCCGCCCCAGGCCCCCCAGGGCGCGGGCGGCTACGGCTTCCCGCAGCAACAGCCGCACCAGCAGCTGCCCCCGCAGGGTGCCCAAGGCGGCTACGGCTTCCCGCAGGCCCCCCCGCCCCAGGCCCCCAACGCACCCCAGCAGCACCAGCAGCCCGCCCCCTTCCCCGCGCAGGCCACCCCCAATCTGCCCGCACCCGTCGCCCCGGCCTCCCCCCGGCAGCCGGACCCGCATCACCAGCAGGGACAGCAGCAGGGCCGGCCCCAGCCGCCCCACGCCCAGCAGCAGCCGGGCCACCAAGGCGGCCCGGACCAGCCCGTCGACCCCCGCGCCGGCGGCGCCTGGCCCACCCCGGTCACCCACGACCAACGCGAGCGTTCCGTGCCGGGCGCGCCCCTCGGGTACACGGCGGCGGTCGAGCTCTCCTCCGACCGGCTCGTGCGGGGCAAGCAGAAGGCGAAGAGCAGCCGTAACCCCTCCGCCGCCTCCCGGTTCAAGCTGGGCGGCAAGAAGGAGGAGGCCGAGCGGCTGCGCAAGCTGGAGCTGATCCGTACGCCGGTGCTCTCCTGTTACCGGATCGCCGTCATCAGCCTCAAGGGCGGCGTCGGCAAGACCACCACCACGACCGCGCTGGGCTCGACCCTGGCCACCGAGCGGCAGGACAAGATCCTCGCCATCGACGCCAACCCGGACGCGGGCACGCTCGGGCGCCGGGTGCGGCGCGAGACCGGGGCCACGATCCGCGACCTGGTCCAGGCGATCCCGTACCTCAACTCCTACATGGACATCCGGAGGTTCACCTCGCAGGCCCCCTCCGGCCTCGAGATCATCGCCAACGATGTGGACCCGGCGGTCTCCACGGCGTTCAACGACGAGGACTACCGCCGCGCGATCGACGTGCTCGGCAAGCAGTACCCGATCATCCTCACCGACTCGGGCACCGGTCTCCTCTACAGCGCCATGCGCGGCGTGCTGGACCTCGCCGACCAGCTGATCATCATCTCCACGCCCTCGGTCGACGGCGCCTCCAGCGCCTCCACCACCCTGGACTGGCTCTCGGCGCACGGGTACGCGGACCTGGTGCAGCGTTCGCTCACCGTCATCTCGGGTGTCCGCGAGACCGGCAAGATGATCAAGGTCGACGACATCGTGCAGCACTTCGAGACCCGCTGCCGGGGTGTCGTGGTCGTCCCGTTCGACGAGCACCTGGCGGCGGGCGCCGAGGTCGACCTCGACATGATGCGACCCAAGACCCGTGAGGCGTACTTCCACCTCTCGGCCCTCGTCGCGGAGGACTTCGCGCGCGCCCAGCAGCAGCAGGGGCTGTGGACGGCGGACGGCCAGAACCCGCCTCCTCAGTACGCCCCGCCGATGCCGGGCCAGCAGGGCTACCCGGCGCCGGGCCAGCCGATGCCCGGTCAGCCTGGCCAGCCGGCCCACGCCCCGCAACAGCCCCACAGTCCACAGCACCCGCAACAGCCCTACCCGCAGCAGCAGCCGGGCGGCTCCGGCGGCCAGCAGCCGTACGCGCCCCAGCAGCCCGCCCCCGGCCAGCCCTACCAGCCGCAGCAGCAGCCGTACCCCGGCCAGCAGGGCCACCCGGGCCAGCAAGCTCAGCAGGGCCGGCCGATGCCGGGTCAGCAGCCCTACCCCGGACAGCAGCCCCAGCCGCCGTACGGGGGATATCAGCCGGGCGCTCCCCAGCCCCCGCAGCAGCCCTACCCCCCGCAGCCGGGTCCTGCCGGACAGCAGAACGGGTGGCAGCAGTCGCCGCCCCCGCAGGCCCAGTCGGGTGGACCGGCCCCCGCCGTGCCTCCGCAGGGACAGCCGGGCGGTCAGGCGGGTGGTCAGGACAACCCGGCAGGCCAGCCCGATCTGCAGGGTCCGGTGGATCCGGCGGGGTGGCAGCAGGGATCTCCGCAGCCGCCGCAGGCTCCTCACCAGTAAGGCGTTAGAGGTCTAAACCAATGAGGGCTCGCACCGCTCACGCGGTGCGGGCCCTCATCGCTGTTTTCCCAGCCCACACGCGGTTTGACGGACCGTTGACGAGCCTCGCGACCGCTGATAGACCTTCGCTTCACCAGCTGGCGAACCAGAGATCAACCCGCCTTCTCAAGCGAGTGATGACGCGAGGTCCCCGTCCATGGTCACAAGAGTTTCCTCCCGCACCCTCCGGCCCGGCAGGCGCCTGCGTACCCTGCTGGCCTCGGGCGCGGCCGCCCTGGCCCTCACCGCCGGGGCCGTCGTCCCGGGAAACCCGCTCGCACCCGCGCCCTCGGAGGCACGCGCCGACGACGGGAAGACGACGCTCACGGTCGCCGTCGCGCAGAGCGTCGACTCGCTGAGCCCGTTCCTCGCCCAGCGGCTGCTGAGCACGAGCATCCACCGGCTGATGTACGACTACCTGACCAACTACGACGCCAAGGACAACACGGCGATCCCGGGGCTCGCCACCGCATGGGAGCCGTCCGCGGACAAGCTGACGTGGACGTACACGATCCGGCCGGACTCGAAGTGGTCCGACGGGCAGCAGGCCACCGCCCAGGACGCGGCCTGGACGTTCAACACGATGATGGCCGACGAGGGGGCGGCCACCTCCAACGGCAGCTTCGTCGGCAACTTCGAGAAGGTGACCGCGCCCAGCAAGGACAAGCTGGTCATCCAGCTGAAGGAGCCGCAGGCCACGATGGCCGCGCTCGATGTGCCCATCGTGCCCAAGCACGTCTGGGAGAAGGTCGACGACTTCTCCAAGTACAACAACGACAAGGACTTCCCCGTCGTGGGGAACGGCCCGTTCATCCTGACGGACTACAAGGTCGACAGCTATGTGAAGCTCAAGGCCAACAAGGACTTCTGGCGCGGCTCGCCCAAGTTCGACGAGCTGGTCTTCCGCTACTACAAGGACCAGGACGCGGCCGTGGCCGCCCTGCGCAAGGGCGAGGTGTCCTTCGTCGCGGGCAGCCCCAGCCTCACCCCGGCCCAGTCGGCCTCGCTGGAGAACGCCCCGGACATCAAGGTGAACGACGCCCCCGGCCGCCGCTTCTTCGCGCTCGCCGTCAACCCCGGAGCCCGCACCAAGGACGGGAAGAAGTTCGGCGACGGCCACCCGGCGCTGCTCGACCAGAAGGTGCGTCACGCGCTGTTCATGGCGGTCGACCGCAAGACCATCATCGACAAGGTCTTCCAGGGCCACGCCGTCGAGGGTGAGGGGTACATCCCGCCGCGCTTCTCCGACTACTTCTGGAAGCCCTCGGACGGCCAGAAGCTCGCCTACGACCCGGCGAAGGCCGCCACCCTGCTGAACGAGGCCGGGTACAGGAAGAACAGCGCGGGCAAGCGTGTCGGCAAGGACGGCAAGCCGCTGGACTTCCGCATCCTCTGCCACGCCACCGACCCCAACGACAAGGCCATCGGCAAATACCTCCAGGAGTGGTGGGGCGAGCAGGGCATCGGGCTGAAGGTCGACTGCCTCGACAACGTCTCCGACCCCTGGTACGCGGGTGAGTACGATCTCGCCTTCGACGGCTGGTCCGTCAACCCGGACCCCGACTTCGTCCTCTCGATCCACACCTGCGCCGCGCTGCCGTCCAAGGCGAAGGAGTCGGCGGCGACGGACAACTTCATCTGCGACAAGCAGTACGACGAGCTCTACAAGAAGCAACTGGCCGAGTACGACCCCGCCAAGCGGGCGGATCTTGTGCGGCAACTGGAGTCGCGGCTGTACGACACCGGGTACATGAACGTCATGGCGTACCCGAATGCCGTCGAGGCCTACCGCACCGACCACATCGAGTCCATCACCACCATGCCGGCGGCCGCGGGCAACATCTACGGCCAGGACGGCTACTGGAGCTGGTGGTCGGCGGTCCCTGCCGCAGGGGCCTCCTCGTCGTCCGCCTCCGACTCCGGTGGCAGCTCCACCGGGGTGCTGATCGGGGTCGGGATCGCCGTCGTCGTCCTCGCCGGTGGCGGACTGCTGTTCGCCATGCGTCGCCGCTCCACCGCGGAAGACCGTGAATAGTCCATGAGCTCAGAAAGCACTCCAGCGCTCCTGAAGGGCGCGGCGGGCGTGGTCACCGAGTCCAGCATGCCGAACGGGACCGGTGGCAGTCCACCGGTCCCGTC
>NZ_JBEXSI010000066.1:0-33131 GCF_040613515.1 Streptomyces sp. NPDC006261 | reverse complement strand
CCCGGTGGCATCCTGACCGGGTGAACGGACCCGAGATCATCCTCGAAGTGCCGTACGGCACTCGGGCCCCCCGACGTGTCCCCACGCCGAAACCGGCGTGTCCCGAAAGAAGAGGTGCTATGCCCCCTAGCAGTACCCGCCCCACCGACAACCTGGACGACGACGACTACCCCGCCTACACCATGGGCCGGGCGGCCGAGATGCTCACCACCACACCCGCCTTCCTCCGCGCCCTCGGCGAGAACCGCCTGATCACCCCCCTGCGCTCCGAAGGCGGCCACCGCCGCTACTCCCGCTACCAGCTGCGCATCGCCGCCCGCGCCCGGGAGCTCGTGGACCAGGGCACCAAGATCGAGGATGCCTGCCGCATCGTCATCCTCGAGGACCAGCTCGAAGAGGCTCAGCGCATCAACGAGGAACTGCGTTCCGCACGGACGCGGTAGACCTCCCCCGGACACACAGGGGCGGCGTCACTTGACGCCGCCCCTTCCCTGGGCCACCCTTTCACTACTCAATTAGTGAAAGGGTGGTGACCATGGCAGGATCCGCAGCGGTCGAGTTCCGTATCGACCGGCGCAGCGGCGTCGCCACCTACCTCCAGATCGTCCAGCAGACGAAGCAGGCCCTGCGTCTGGGCGTTCTGGAACCGGGGGACCGGCTGCCCACCGCCCGCGAGGTCGTCGAGGCCACCGCCATCAACCCGAACACCGTCCTCAAGGCGTACCGGGAGCTGGAGCGCGAGGGCCTCGTCGAGGCGCGGCGCGGTCTCGGCACCTTCGTCCGCAGGACGCTCGGCGGCGCGGCCGAGGCATCCGCCTCCGACTCGCCGCTGCGCACCGAACTCGCAGACTGGGCCCGCCGGGCACGGTCGGCGGGGCTGGAGAAGGACGACGCCAGCGCGCTCTTCGCGGCCGTACTGGACAGCACGTACCAGCCTGACAGCACGCACAAGGGGGAACAGGACAGATGACAGGTGCTGTGATCGAGGCTCGCGGCCTCGCCATGACCTACGGACGGAGAGGGGGTGCGCGCACGGCCCTGGACGGCTGCTCCTTCCGCCTTCCCGCCGGGCGCGTCTGCGCCCTCGTCGGACCCAACGGAGCCGGGAAGTCCACCCTGTTGAACCTGGCGGCGGGCCTGGCCCGGCCGAGCGCCGGGTCCCTGACCGTCCTCGGCTCCGCCGACCCCTCCGCCGTACGCGACCGCATCGCCTACGTGTCCCAGGACAAGCCCCTCTACCCGCAGCTCACCGTCGCCGAGACGCTGTGGGCCGGCGGCGAGCTCAACCCCGGGCACTGGGACGCCGCCATCGCGGGCCGGATCGCCGCATCGCTGCCGCCGAAGGCCCGCGTCCGTACGCTCTCCGGCGGGCAGCGGACCCGGCTCGCGCTGGCCCTCGCGCTCGGCAAGCGGCCCGAACTGATGCTGCTGGACGAGCCGATGGCCGACCTCGACCCTCTCGCCCGGCACGAGCTGATGGGCGTGCTGATGGCGGAGACGGCCGAGCACGGCACCACCATCGTGATGTCCTCGCACATCCTCGCCGAGCTGGAGGGCGCCTGCGACTTCCTGCTGTTCGTCGACGGCGGCCGCGTCCGGCTCGGCGGCGAGGCCGAGGACATCGTCTCCGCCCACGCCCTGGTCACCGGCCAGGCCGGCCGCGACCTGGCCCCGCACACCGTCGTCGAATCCCGTACGACGGGACGTCAGCTCACCGCTCTCGTACGGAAGGAGGGCCCCGTGGACGAGTCCCTCTGGTCCGCCACGGAACCCTCGCTGGAGGAGCTCCTGCTCGCCCATCTCCGCTCGCCGGAGGCCCCGCCGCTGCTCACGCCGAGCGCGTCGGCCGGGGCGGACAAGGCCCGTGATGCCCGTGAGGCGGTGGCTTCCGCATGAGTACGAGCACCCTGACGACGAACGTCCGGCTGCTGCGGGGCCCGTCCCGGGTCCTCCTGCGCCTGCACCGACGGATCCTGTGGGGCGCCGGTGCGGTCACCGTCGCCGCGATCGTCGGCATGATCGCGGCGGCGCTCCGGGCGGACCAGATCGTCGCGGACTTCGCGAGCACCGGATGCACCCTGAGCAGCACGGCGGAGTCGTGCTTCCAGCCGGCTCGCAACTTCACCGACCAGATGTTCGACCTCCACCGGATGCTCATGCATGCGGGGCTGACCCTCACGGCACTGCCCGCGTTCGTCGGGGCCTTCGTTGCGGGGCCGATGATCGCCAGGGAATGGGAGACCGGCAGTATCAAGCTGTCCTGGACCCAGTCGACCCCACCCTCCGCATGGCTGGCAGCGCGGCTCGCCACCCTCGCCGTACCGGTGGTCTGCGGGATCGTCGTGCTGTCCGCCGTCTTCTCCTGGTCCCGAAGCCGGCTCGAGCGCCCGTTCCCTGCCGTCTGGGAGGACGTGTCGGCCTTCGGCGCGACGGGAACGGTCCCGATCGCCAGTGCGTTGCTGGCGCTCGGTCTGGGCACCCTCACCGGGCTGCTGCTGCGTCGTACGGTTCCGGCTCTGGCGGTGGCCCTGCTCGGCTCCGCGCTGGTGACATTCGTGCTCGGCCTGGTGCGCGACCACTTGTGGCCGGTGGTGAAGTCCACCTACCCCCTCCAGGGTGCCTACCCTGTCCCCAGGTGGGCCTACGTCGTCGAGCACGGCTTCGTGAACGCCGAGGGCGACCGGCTCCCCATCGACATCTGCGTCGACTCCCTCGACTACGAGGGCTGCCTCGCCGGACATGACGGGCTGCAGAACTACGTGCACTACCACCCCGCCTCCCACTACTGGCCCCTCCAGCTCGTCGAGACCGGCATCCTGCTGGCTCTCGCCGCGCTCGCCACGCTCGCCGCCTTCCGGGTCCTGCGCCGCCTGCACGGCTGACCCCGGACGGCACCGGCGGCACCGGCCGCACCGACCTCGCCGTCCGGGCCCTACGAGGGGTGGGCCCGGGCGGCGATCACGTACGGGAGGTCGATCACGCACAGTTACCGCCCGACCATCCCGCAGGCACACCGCTTCCTGTACGTCATGTCGCCGTTACCGGCCATTCAGACGCCCTTGCGACCCTCACGGGATGCAGCCAGCTCTGCCAGCCCCCCGCCGCAAACGGAGGGCCGGGGGGAATGCCTCCTCGGCCTCCCCCGGCCGTGACCCCGGGTTTCCCGGGCCTTCCGCGATCTTTCCCGGCTCCGACGCGCCTACCGGGGCCCCCACGCGGAACAATGGGTTCATGAGCCAGCAGCCCAGCTCCGAGGTCCCGGTCCAGCCCGCCCAGCCGTCCGTCGGCGCACTCGCCGCGCACCGGCCGCACGCCGTCGCGCACCCCTCATCCAGCAACGCCGGCTTCTCCACCGCCGCCGACCTGGACCCCGATCTCGACGCCGACGCGGACGCGTACGAGCCCGACCGGGACGGCGACGAGCTGCCCCAGGGCCGGTTCCTCGACCGCGAGCGCTCCTGGCTCGCCTTCAACGAGCGCGTCCTGGAGCTGGCCGAGGACCCGGCGACGCCGATCCTGGAGCGGGCCAACTTCCTCGCGATCTTCGCCTCCAACCTGGACGAGTTCTTCATGGTCCGGGTGGCCGGCCTCAAGCGCCGCATCGCCACCGGGGTCGCCACCCGCTCCGCCTCCGGCCTCCAGCCCCGCGAGGTCCTCGACCTGATCTGGACCCGCTCGCGCGAGCTCATGGCGCGGCACGCCGCCTGCTTCCAGCAGGACATCGCCCCGGCCCTCTCCGACGAGTCGATCCAGCTCATCCGGTGGCCGGATCTGACCGAGAAGGAGCAGGCCCGCCTGTTCACCTTCTTCCGGCAGCGCGTCTTCCCGGTCCTGACCCCGCTGGCCGTCGACCCCGCGCACCCCTTCCCGTACATCTCCGGGCTCTCCCTCAACCTCGCCGTCGTCGTCCGCAACCCGGTCAGCGGCCACCGCCACTTCGCCCGGGTCAAGGTGCCGCCGCTGCTGACCCGCTTCCTGGAGGCGTCCCCGCAGCGTTACGTGCCCATCGAGGACGTCATCGCGGCCCACCTGGAGGAGCTTTTCCCGGGGATGGAGGTGCTGGCGCACCACATGTTCCGGGTCACCAGGAACGAGGACCTGGAGGTCGAGGAGGACGACACCGAGAACCTCCTCCAGGCGCTGGAGAAGGAGCTCATGCGGCGCCGCTTCGGTCCGCCGGTGCGTCTGGAGGTCGAGGAGTCCATCGACCCGTACGTCCTCGATCTGCTGGTCCGCGAGCTGAAGGTGTCCGACGCGGAGGTCTACCCGCTGCCCGGCCCCCTGGACCTGACCGGCCTCTTCGCGATCGCCTCGCTGGACCGGCCGGAGCTGAAGTTCCCCAAGTTCATCGCGGGCACACACCGGGACCTGGCCGAGGTGGAGTCCGCCTCCGCGCCCGACATCTTCGCCGCCCTGCGTGAGCGGGACGTCCTGCTCCACCACCCGTACGACTCGTTCTCCACCTCCGTCCAGGCGTTCCTGGAGCAGGCGGCGGGCGACCCGGACGTGCTGGCCATCAAGCAGACGCTGTACCGCACCTCCGGCGACTCCCCGATAGTGGACGCCCTGATCGACGCGGCCGAGTCCGGCAAGCAGGTCCTCGTCCTCGTCGAGATCAAGGCCCGCTTCGACGAGCAGGCCAACATCAAGTGGGCCCGCAAGCTGGAGGAGGCCGGCTGCCATGTCGTGTACGGGCTGGTCGGGCTGAAGACCCACTGCAAGCTCTCGCTCGTCGTCCGCGAGGAGGGCGACACACTGCGCCGCTACTCCCACGTCGGCACCGGCAACTACCACCCCAAGACCGCCAGGCTGTACGAGGACCTCGGCCTGCTCACGGCGGACCCGCAGGTCGGCGCGGACCTCTCCGACCTGTTCAACCGGCTCTCCGGCTACTCCCGCCGCGAGACCTACCGCCGCCTCCTGGTCGCGCCGAAGTCCCTGCGCGACGGGCTGATCGCCCGGATCAACAAGGAGATCTCCCACCACCGCGCCGGGCGCCCCGCCTACGTACGGATCAAGGTCAACTCGATGGTCGACGAAGCGATCATCGACGCCTGCTACCGGGCGGCCCAGGCGGGCGTGCCCGTCGACATCTGGGTGCGCGGGATCTGCGCGATCCGCCCCGGGGTCGCCGGGCTCTCGGAGAACATCCGGGTCCGCTCCATACTCGGCCGATTCCTCGAACACTCCCGGGTCTTCTCCTTCGGCAACGGCGGCGAACCCGAGGTGTGGTTCGGCAGCGCCGACATGATGCACCGCAACCTCGACCGCCGGATCGAAGCCCTCGTCCGGGTCACCGACCCCGCCCACCGCGCCGCACTCAGCCGACTCCTGGAGACCGGTATGGCCGACACCACCGCTTCCTGGCACCTGGGACCCGACGGCAACTGGACCCGGCACGCCACGGACGCGGAGGGGCAGCCGCTGCGGCACGTCCAGGAGATGCTCATCGATGCCCGGAGGCGCAGGCGTGCGACGCCCTGACCACCAGACGACGACCCGGCCCACCCCCGCGGACGGGGGCCCGGAGGACGGTGCCCCCGGGAAGGGGGCCCTCGGCGAGGAGGCCCGTCAGGAAGGGGCCGCCCCGCCCCGCCCCGCCGACGGCGTGAGCGCCGAGACCGTCCTCGCGCCCTACCTCCAGGGGCAGGCCGCGGACTTCCTGCGCAGCCTGCGCCTGCACCGTGAGCACAGCGCCCCCTCCGACGCGAACGGCCAGGGCGCCGAGGCCGCGGCGCGCGCCCTGCGCCGCTCGGCCCGGCGCGTCAGCGGCTCCCTCCACACCTTCCGCAACGTCCTGGACCCGGTCTGGGCGGACCACCTCCGTACGGAACTGGCCTGGCTCTCCGGCACCCTCGCCCGCGAACACGCGTACGCGGGCCGGCTCACCCGCCTGCTCGACGCCCTGCACCGGCTCTCCGGGGCCGCCCTCCCGGCGGCCCGCGGCACGAAGCCCTCCGGAAAGGCCGCGACCACCCCGGACGCCCAAGGCCGGGCCGTGCTCGGCGTCGGGGCGGCACGGGCCGGGGCGCTGCTGGAGCGCCAGCTCACCCTCGCCCGGACCCGGGCCCACTCCGCCGCGCTCCAGGCCCTCGGCTCCTCCCGCTTCCACGCGGTCGCCGACGCCGTGGCGCTGCTCGCCTCCGAGGTCCCGCTGGCCCCGGGCACGACGGGCCGGGGTTCCGAGGCGCTCCTGGAGCCCGCCGAACGCGCCGAGCAACGGCTGATCGGCGCGGTGGCGGCCCTCCCGCCCGACGAGTCGGCGGAGCCGTACAACGAGGCGCAGGACGCGCCGTGGCACCAGGCCCGCCTGCTGCTGCGGCTGCACCGGTACGCCCACGAGGTCGTCCTCGGCGCCGCCGACCCGGTCCTCACCGGTGCCGGGCACGCCCTGGACCTGCATCGGGACGCGGCGGAGGCGGCCACGGCGGCGGCAGCGGCGGCCCGCACCCCCCGCATCGCCCCGGCGACCGCGTACGCCCTGGGGGTGCTCCACGCGGACCAGCGCCACGAGGTGGAGGCCGCGCGGGCGGTGTTCCGGGAGACCTGGCCGTACGCGGCGGCCGTGACGGCCTCATGAGCGGCGCCCCGGACCCGGCGTCGACCGTCCGGGCCGCGGGCTGCGTCCTGTGGCGCCGCGCCCCGGTCGGCGACGGGGTGGAAGTGTGCCTGGTACACCGGCCCCTCTGGGACGACTGGAGCTTCCCGAAGGGCAAGCTCAAGCGCGGCGAGGAGGCCCTGGCCGCCGCCGTACGCGAGGTCCTGGAGGAGACCGGCCACCACTGCGCCCCGGGTGCCCCGCTCCCCACCGCCCGGTACCTCGTCGACGGGCGCACCAAGGAGGTCGCCTACTGGGCCGCCGAGGCGACGGGCGGCACCTTCGAGGCCAACGACGAGGTGGACCGGCTGCTGTGGCTGGCCCCCGAGGCCGCCCGCGTACGCCTCACCCAGCCGCGCGACCGCGAACAGCTCACCGCGCTGCTCGCCACCCTCCCCCGGACCTGAGCTCCCCACGCTGCCCCCACCTGAGCTCCCCGCGCTGCTCGCCGCCCTGCCCCCACCTGCGCTCCCCGCCCTGCCCCGCACCTGAGCTCTCCGCGCTCCCCCACGGCTGAGCCGGGAGCCGCCCGCACCGGCCTGCCCGACACGGTTCACCTGCCGTTCACTCTCCCCCGTAGGCGGCTTCACCTGTTCTGCCTAATTTCGGACGTACACGGTGCGCGGCGCCAAGCCGCAGCAGCCCTCCTCATCGCACGCCGTCGTAGAACGAACAGATCACGGCGGCTCCTGGAAGGAACACCCGAAAGTGAAGCTTCAGCGCAAGAACCGGCTTCGTGCCACCGCGCTCGGTGCCCTCGCCGTCTCCGGCGCCCTGGTCCTCACGGCGTGCGGTTCGGACGACAACACCGGCAACGGGACCACCGGCGGCTCCGGTGAGAAGTCCGCGGCCGCGTCGAGCATCGACTGCGGCAAGGCCAAGGGCCAGCTCCGCGCCTCCGGCTCCAGCGCGCAGAAGAACGCCATGGACCTCTGGGTCAAGAACTACATGGCCGCCTGTTCCGGAGTGGAGATCAACTACAACTCCTCCTCCTCCGGTGAGGGCATCGTCGCCTTCAACCAGGGCACCGTGGGCTTCGCCGGCTCCGACTCCGCGCTGAAGCCGGAAGAGGTCGCCGAGTCGAAGAAGGCGTGCAAGACCGGCCAGGGCATCAACCTCCCGATGGTCGGCGGCCCGGTCGCGGTCGGCTACCACCTGGAGGGTGTCGACAAGCTCACGCTGGACGCCCCGACCCTCGCGAAGATCTTCGACACGAAGATCAAGAAGTGGAACGACCCGGCGATCGCCGCGCTGAACAAGGGCGTCGACCTCCCGGACAAGGCCATCCAGGCCTTCCACCGCTCCGAGGACTCCGGCACCACGCAGAACCTCGGCAAGTACCTCGGCGCGGCCGCCCCGAAGGACTGGAAGTACGAGGCCGAGAAGAAGTGGCCGGCCCCCGGTGGCCAGGCCGCGTCCGGCTCCTCCGGCGTCGCCGCCCAGGTGAAGCAGGTCGACGGCGCGATCGGCTACTTCGAGCTCTCCTACGCCAAGTCCCAGAGCATCTCCACGGTCTCCATCGACACCGGCGGCTCCGCCCCGGCCGACGCCACCTCGGAGAACGCCTCCAAGGCCATCGCCGCGGCCAAGATCAAGGGCACCGGCAAGGACCTGGCGCTCGACCTCGACTACACCACCAAGGCCGACGGCGCCTACCCGCTGGTCCTGGTCACGTACGAGGTCGTCTGCGACACCGGCAACAAGGCCGAGACGCTCGACACGGTCAAGTCCTTCCTCTCCTACGCCGCCTCCGACGAGGGCCAGAAGATCCTGACCGACGCGGGCTACGCCCCGATCCCGGCCGAGATCAACGCGAAGGTCCGCGAGACCGTCAACGGCCTCTCGTAACCACCCCGCCGCGTACCCGGGGCCCCGCCCCGCGGTACGCGGCACCGGCAGGCCGGCCCGGCGCACCCCTCCGGACCGGTCCGCCGCCCCAACCATCCGGTGCACCGCCGCCAGGGGAGCCCTCGGCTCCCCCACACAGACCGGAAAGACCATGGCCTCCACCACACCGATAGACACACCACCAGCCCTGCCGGCACCCCCGGACCGCAAGGCGCGCCCCCAGTCCACCGGGCGCGCGGGCGACAAGGTCTTCGTCGGCCTGTCGCGCGGTTCGGGCATCCTGCTGCTCGTGCTCATGGCGTCGATCGCGGCGTTCCTCAGCTACCGGGCCGCCATCGCCATCTCGAAGGACGACGGCAACTTCCTCACCACCTTCGACTGGAACCCGGCCGGCGACCCGCCGGTCTTCGGCATCGCCGTCCTGCTCTTCGGCACGGTCGTCAGCTCGATCATCGCGATGGTCATCGCGGTCCCGATCGCTGTCGGCATCGCGCTGTTCATCTCGCACTACGCGCCGCGCAAGCTGGCCGCCCCCATCGCGTACGTCGTCGACCTGCTCGCCGCCGTCCCCAGCATCGTCTACGGCATCTGGGGCGCTCTCGTCCTGGTGCCGTACATGGAGGGCCTGAACCTCTGGCTCGACCAGTTCTTCGGCTGGACGTACATCTTCGAGAAGACCGAGGTCGGCGTCGCCCGCTCCCTCTTCACCGTCGGCGTGCTGCTCGCGATCATGATCCTGCCGATCGTGACCAGCGTCAGCCGCGAGGTCTTCCTCCAGGTCCCGAAGATGAACGAGGAGGCCGCCCTCGCGCTCGGCGCCACCCGCTGGGAGGTCATCCGCCTCTCGGTGCTGCCGTTCGGCCGCTCCGGCATCATCTCCGCCTCGATGCTCGGCCTCGGCCGCGCGCTCGGCGAGACGATGGCCGTCGCCACGGTCCTCTCCCCGAGCTTCATCATCTCGCTGCACGTGCTCAACCCGGGCGGCGGGACGTTCGCGCAGAACATCGCGGCCAAGTTCGGCGAGGCCGACGAGTTCGGGCGAGACGCCCTGATCGCCTCGGGCCTCGTCCTCTTCGTCCTCACCCTGCTGGTCAACGGCGCGGCCCGGCTCATCATCGCCCGCCGCAAGGAGTACTCGGGGGCCAACGCATGAGCCACGCATCCACCGCCGTCCAGGAACGCCCGACGCCGCCCACCGGCCCCGTCGCGCCGACGACCGCCCTGAGCAGCCGCTCGCTGCCCCGCCTGGCCCCCGTCGGCTTCGCCGCCGTCGCGATCGCGCTCTCCGTCGGCATCAGCACCGCCGCCGGCTGGCACAGCAAGGTGCAGTGGGGCATGATCGCCGCGCTGCTCTTCCTGGCCATCTCGTACGTCGCCACCAGCGTCGTGGAGAACAAGCGCCAGGCCAAGGACCGCCTGGCCACCAGCATCGTCTGGGTCTGCTTCCTGATGGCGATCGTCCCGCTGGCCTCCCTGCTGTGGACGACGATCACCCGCGGCGCCGAGCGCCTGGACGGCTACTTCCTCACCCACTCCATGGCCGGCGTGCTCGGCTCGGAGGCCAGCGGCGGCGTCTACCACGCGCTGATCGGCACGCTGGAGCAGGTCGGTATCGCCACGGTGATCTCCGCCCCGCTCGGCCTGCTGACCGCCGTCTACCTGGTCGAGTACGGCAAGGGCTCGCTCGCCAAGGCCGTCACGTTCTTCGTCGACGTCATGACGGGCATCCCGTCCATCGTGGCCGGTCTCTTCATCCTGTCGATCATGCTGATCTTCGAGATCCAGCCGTCCGGCCTGATGGGCGCGCTCGCCCTGACGATCCTGATGATCCCGGTCGTGGTCCGCTCCACCGAGGAGATGCTGAAGCTCGTCCCCAACGAGCTGCGCGAAGCCTCGCTCGCCCTCGGCATCCCGAAGTGGCGCACTATCCTGAAGGTGGTCCTGCCGACCGCGATCGGCGGCATCACCACCGGCGTCATGCTGGCCATCGCCCGTATCGCCGGTGAGACCGCCCCGATCATCCTGCTGGTCTTCGGCAGCCAGCTGATCAACGCGAACCCCTTCGAAGGCGCCCAGTCCTCACTGCCGTTCTACATCTACGAGCAGTACAAGATCGGCGAGGCCGCCTCGTACGACCGCGCCTGGGCAGCGGCCCTGGTACTGATCGCCTTCGTCATGATCCTCAACCTCGTGGCCCGCGGAATCGCCCGCTGGAAGGCCCCGAAGACCGGTCGCTGACGCGGCCATCAGCGACCTCCCGAAAGAAGCAGTGATCTCCATGGCCAAGCGCATCGACATCAGCGGCCTCAGCGCCTTCTACGGCAACCACAAGGCCATCGAGGACATCTCGATGACCGTGGAGCCCCGCTCCGTGACCGCCTTCATCGGCCCGTCCGGCTGCGGCAAGTCCACCTTCCTGCGCACCCTGAACCGGATGCACGAGGTCACCCCCGGCGGCCGCGTCGAAGGCAAGGTGCTGCTGGACGACGAGAACCTCTACGCCTCCAACGTCGACCCGGTCACCGTGCGCCGCACGGTCGGCATGGTCTTCCAGCGCCCGAACCCCTTCCCCACCATGTCGATCTTCGACAACGTGGCGGCGGGCCTGCGGCTCAACGGCAGCTACCGCAAGAGCGAGCTGAACGACGTCGTGGAGAAGTCCCTGCGCGGCGCGAACCTCTGGAACGAGGTCAAGGACCGGCTCAACAAGCCCGGCTCCGGCCTCTCCGGCGGCCAGCAGCAGCGCCTGTGCATCGCCCGCGCCATCGCGGTCGAGCCGCAGGTCCTGCTGATGGACGAGCCGTGCTCGGCTCTCGACCCGATCTCGACCCTCGCCATCGAGGACCTGATCGGCGAGCTGAAGGAGCGCTTCACGATCGTCATCGTGACGCACAACATGCAGCAGGCGGCCCGCGTCTCGGACCGCACCGCGTTCTTCAACCTCGCGGCGGTCGGCAAGCCCGGCCGGCTCATCGAGATAGACGAGACGGAGCGGATCTTCTCCAACCCGTCGGTCCAGGCCACGGAGGACTACATCTCGGGCCGCTTCGGCTGAGCCGTACGCCTGCCCCTCCCCCGATACGGCCTTGCGGTGCTGCATGGCGGTGCCACCACAAGGCGAAAGGGTCCGCCCCCGCTCTCCTCGGAGAACGGGGGCGGACCCATGCCGTAGGCCGTACGTCGTACGCGGCCGGTTCGGGCTCAGCCGAAGAGCAGCAGCACCGCGCCGTAACTCAGCGCGGCGACCAGCGCCGCGGCCGGCATGGTGATGAACCAGCCGAGGATGATGTTCTTCGCGACGCCCCAGCGCACGGCGTTCACCCGCTTGGTGGCGCCGACGCCCATGATCGCGGAGGTGATGACGTGCGTCGTGGAGATCGGGGCGTGGAACAGGAACGCCGAACCGAACATGATCGACGCGCCGGTCGTCTCGGCGGCGAAGCCCTGCGGCGGGTCCAGCTCGATGATCTTCCGGCCGAGGGTCCGCATGATGCGCCAGCCGCCCGCGTACGTACCGAGGGAGAGCATCACCGCACACGCGATCTTGACCCAGACCGGAATCTCGTCGTTGGGGCCCTCGATGTCGGCGATGACCAGGGCCATCACGACGATGCCCATCGTCTTCTGCGCGTCCTGGAGACCGTGGCCCAGCGCCATGCCCGCCGCCGAGACCGTCTGCGCGATCCGGAAGCCGCGCTTGGCCTTGTGCGGGTTGGCGTTCCGGAACATCCACATGATGCCGACCATCACCAGGTAGCCGGCGATCAGGCCGACGAACGGGGAGATGAACATCGGAATGACGACCTTCTCCAGCACGCCGGACCAGATCACATCCGTCCCGCCGGCCAGCGCCGCCCCGACCATGCCGCCGAACAGAGCGTGCGAGGACGAGGACGGGAGGCCGAAGTACCAGGTGATGAGGTTCCAGATGATCGCGCCGACCAGCGCCGCGAACAGGATGCCCATCCCCTTCTGCCCCACGGGCGTGGCGATCAGGCCTTCGCTGACGGTCTTGGCGACCCCCTGGCCCAGGAAGGCACCGGCGAGGTTCATCACCGCGGCCATCGCCAGAGCCGCACGCGGGGTCAGCGCCCGGGTGGAGACCGAGGTGGCGATGGCGTTCGCGGAGTCGTGGAAGCCGTTCGTATACGTGAAGCCGAGCGCGACACCGATGGTCACGATCAGCGCAAAGGTGTCCACGAGGTTCAGGACTCCTTGACCGCGATGGTCTCCACGGTGTTGGCCACGTGCTCGAACGCGTCAGCCGCCTCTTCCAGCACATCCACGATCTGCTTGAGCTTCAGCACCTCCATGGCGTCGTACTTGCCGTTGAAGAGCTGGGCCAGCAGCTTGCGGTGGACCTGATCGGCCTGGTTCTCCAGGCGGTTGATCTCGATCCAGTACTCGGTGAGGTTGGCCATGGTCCGCAGCCCCGGCATCGCCTCGGCGGTCAGTTCCGCCGCCCGGGCCAGAACCTCGATCTGCTGCTCGACGCCCTTGGGCAGCTCCTGGACCTGGTAGAGGACGACCAGGTCGACGGCCTCCTCCATGAAGTCCATGATGTCGTCGAGCGAGGACGCCAGCTTGTAGATGTCCTCGCGGTCGAACGGCGTGATGAAGGAGGAGTTCAGCTGGTGGAAGATCGCGTGGGTGGCATCGTCCCCCGCGTGCTCCGCTGCCCGCATACGCTCCGCGATCTCGACTCGGGAGGCAGAATCCGCCCCGAGCAGTTCCATCAGGAGTTTCGAGCCCGTGACAATGTTGTCCGCGGACGCGGAGAACATGTCGTAGAAGCTCGTCTCCCTGGGGGTCAGACGAAAGCGCACGTGGGGTCCTCGGGATGCTTTGGATTCGGTCAGGCTGATGCTAGGCGCATCATCCGGCCACGGCTAACCGGCGTTCTTCAGTGTCGCCCATCGTGAACGGGGATCAGCACCGGCCCCCGGTCGCGTTTCCGCCGGATTCGTTACGATATACCCGTCAGGGGTATATCGAGGTCAGGGGCCGCATCAGGCCGGAGCGACACCGCGGCAGGCTGTACCAGGGCGCACGAGGACAACGGGAGGACGCAGATGACCACCACCGAGACGACGGGCGTGGGAGCAGGGGCGGCAGCGGAACCGGCAGAGACCTCGGCGGCGGGCGCGGCGGCTCCCGTCGGTGCCGAGGAGATCGTGACCGACCACGACCGCGGCATCCACGGCTACCACCACCAGAAGGACGAACACCTCAAACGGCTGCGCCGGATCGAGGGCCAGATCCGCGGCCTCCAGCGCATGGTCGACGAGGACGTCTACTGCATCGACATACTCACCCAGGTCTCGGCCTCCACCAAGGCCCTGCAGTCCTTCGCCCTCCAGCTGCTGGAGGAGCACCTGCGCCACTGCGTCGCCGACGCGGCGGTCAAGGGCGGGGAGGAGGTCGACGCGAAGGTCGCGGAGGCCACGAAGGCGATCGCCCGGCTGCTGCGGACGTGAGAACGGGGCGGGCCGGTGCGGGCCGGTGCGTCGGGGGCGTCATCCCGCGTGAGGCGTCATCGCCGGTGAGCGGCCTGCCGGGGAACGGTCGTCCACGCCTCCGGGCCTCTGACGGTGAGGGCGACGTCCACCACACCTCCTCCGGCACCGGCACCTTCTCCAGCACCGGTGCCTTCTCCAGCACCAACACCTTCTACGGCACCGGTGCCTACACCTGCACCTGCACCTGCACCGGGCGTCTCGTCCCCGGCGTTGAGCACTTCGTCGATACGGTCGGGACTGAGGCGCTCCTCACGCGCCGCCGAGGCCGCGATCATCAGCTCGCCGCACAGCTCGATCTCGGCGAGGGCCACGTAGTCCTGAGCGTGCGGAGCGCTGAGCGTCACCACCTGCGTCACCTCTCTCTGCCGTCGCCGACCCTTCTGGCGCACCGGCTTCCTAGCGTAGGGAGCGCGATACGCACCGCGCATGGCACGGACGGACCATTTAGCCCCCCTCCCAACCGGCCCCTTCCGCCCCGCCCTTCCCTTAGGGGACGCGACGGCGGGTGGCGGCCGGCTGCTCAGCCCTGCCGGATCTCCCCCGTGTAGATGTCGTCCTCGTCCGGCAGCGTCACGGTGACCGGCGCCCCGAACCCGTACAGCAGCAGCGTCGAGACCACCGTGACCTCCGCCGCCTCCTGGCCCCCGGAGGCGAAGCTGAAGCGGTGGCGGACCTTCCGCAGCCGGCCCTCATCGTCGAGGTACGCGTCGAACGGGACGGCGTCCTTGCTGAACCCTTTCGCCGCCGCGCTCAGCGCCCCCCGCGACTGCGGCGACGCGGCACGCGCCGCGCGATTCAGGTCGGTGACGCCCCGGTAGTGATGCACCGTCACCCCGGCCAGCTCGGACTCCCCCATATACGTCACGTCACCGGCCCCTCGCAGCAGCTCGGCGGCGGCCATCGGGTCGGTGACCCCACCGGTGACCAGGTTGCCGTCCTCGAGGACGGTCGTGTCGATCCTGACCCACTTGTCGTCGGGGACCCCGGCGCCGCGGTTCTTCATGTAGAGCGCGCCCGGCGCCAGCAGCTCGGTGATCGGCCGGCGGTCGTCCGCGCCCGCCGCGTCCGTGGGGAGCACCACCTTGATCCGCCCCATCTGCTTACGGAAGTCGTACGTGCCCTCCCCACGGATCGTCACCCGCGTCCCGCCGGCCGCCGTCTCCATCGACGTACGGGCTTCCGCACCGCCCGTTTCGGCCAGTACACCGGCTGCTCGCCCCAGCACGTCGAACGGGCGCTCCGCGGATACGGCGCGCTGCCCGGAGCCGTCGCTCCCGCCGCCTCCCCCGCCCCCGCCGACGCACCCCGCGGTGACCGCGATCACCCCGGCCACGGCGAGGGCGCGGGCAGCACGGGCCCCGCCTCGGTCCCTGTACTGCTGCACCACCATCGCCTGCCAACCCCCAACGAATGCCGCCCGGCCGAGCCCTCACCCGTCCCGCATAACGACCACCGGCGTCCCCCGTCACGCCGCCCCGGCGCGTCCGCCGTGCGGCCGGGGGGCGTCCGGCGCACGCACTCCCCGTTCGGAGGCCGTCCCCAGTACCGTGGTCGGGTGCACGAGGAACCCTCCGCCCCAGCCCGCACCACGGCCCCGCACCCCTCTTCGTGTCCCGCACCGCCCCCGGCGGGGCACAGCACCACGACGACCGAGCGGGGGTCGTTCTGCCTGGCCCGCTGCACCTGCGGCTGGACGGGCCCCGCGCGCAGATCGCGGGACCGGGCCCGCACGGACGCCGCCGGACACCTGGCGGCTTCCTGATCCACACGGGACCCTGATCCACACAGGACATGGCCGGAAACAGCACGATCCCCCAGGTGCGCGCAGCACCTGGGGGATCGTGAAAGCGGTTCGTGGGGCCCGGCGGTCAGGCGGCGAGATCCTTCTCCCCCGGGTTGCCCCGCCCGGTGCCCGGCCGGGGCTCGGGAATCTCGCGCGGGTCCCCGCGCTCCTCGGCGTACGCCGCCGCCTTCTTCGACCGGACGACCCAGCCGACCCGGTCGGAGCGGGAGACCGCCGCCATCAGCGGGGTCAGCAGGGCCATCGCGAGCGGCGCCAGCAGCAGGGCGACGGCCGTGCCGAGAGCGAATCCGCCGATCACGTCGGTGGGGTAGTGAACGCCCATGTAGACGCGGCTGACGCCCGCGAAGAGCGCGAGGCCGAGCGCGACGAAGCCGAACTTCCGGTTGGCCACGAAGATGCCGACGGCGAGGGCCATGGCGAGGGTGGAGTGGTCGCTGACGAAGGAGTAGTCCGTTTTGCCGTGGATCAGGACCTCGAGCCCCTCGTGGTCGTTGAACGGGCGCGGCCGTTCGACGAAGCCACGGATGGGGATGTTGATCACGACTGCGAAAGCGGCGGCGAGCGGCGCCCAGACGAGCCCGGCGACCCCGGTCACCGAATCCTCGGCGCTCCCGCGCTTGCGCATGCTCCACCAGCACCAGAGGCCCACCAGGACGAGGCCGAACATGGTCCCGTACTCACCGACGAACTCCATGACCCGGTCGAGCCAGGTCGGAGCGGCCTTCGCCAGCCCGTTGATGCCGTAGAGCACACTGACGTCCGGGTTCGACCCTTCGAGTTCGAGTCCAGCCATCTGCTGCGGCCCCTTGCCTTGTCTGCTTCTTGTGTGGCGACGCGCGTCCCTGCGCGCCACCGTGGTCGAACCCCCGTGTTCGGTGTGGTCCCGTTCCTGCGCACGCATGGTCAGTGCGCATGCCGTCCCTGTCCAGGGAACGGCCCGGTGCCCGTCCGCGTTCCACTCTCCACCGAATGATCACCATGACGTTATCGAAGAGTGACTGGTCGTCGCAGCTCAGGGCCCAGGCTTCACGGAGAGTTCCGGCCACGGCCGACTCTCCGTCAGGCCTGCCGCGCGCCGTCCGCTCAGGAGAGACCCGTCACCCCGGCAGTCCGTCAACCCGGCAGTCCGTAAGTCCCGGCAGTCCGCCATCAGACCCCGGCAGTCCGTCATCCCTGCCGTACGTCACGCCGACGGCAGGTCCGTCGGGAGCGCCGCGGCACCGTCCTTGGTGACGCGGGTCGCACCGAAGTAGTCCGGCGTATCGATCTTGTCGAACCGGATGACCGCCCCAGTGAAGGGGGCGTTGATCATGTACCCGCCCCCGACGTACAGCCCCACATGCCGAATGGCCCGCGAATTGGTCAGATCGTCGGAGAAGAACACCAGATCCCCCGGGAGCAGCTCGTCCCGCGAGGGATGCGGTCCGGCGTTGTACTGGTCGTTGGCGACCCGCGGCAGCTCGATGCCCACGGTCCGGTACGCGGCCTGAGTCAGCCCGGAACAGTCGAACCGCCCTTGCTGCTCCGGCGTCCCGTTACCGCCCCACAGATACGGCGTACCGAGCTTCTTCTGCGCGAAGTAGATGGCCCCGGCCGCCTGCCGGGAGGGTGCGACGCGGCCGACGGGCCGGGCGAAGCTCTTCTCCAGCGAGCGGATGATCTTCACGTAGTTCTGCGTCTCCTTGTAGGGCGGCACGCCACCGTACTTGATGACCGCGTAGGCACCGGCGTTGTACGCGGCCAGCATGTTGCTCGTCGGGTCACCCGGCACCTTCCTCACGTACCCGGCGAGCTCGCAGTCGTACGAGGCGGCCGAGGGGATCGCATCGGCCGGGTCCCACACGTCCCGCTTGCCGTCGCCGTTGCCGTCGATGCCGTGCGTGGCCCAGGTGCCGGGGATGAACTGGGCGATGCCCTGCGCGGCGGCGTGGCTCTGCGCCCTCGGGTTCCAGCCGCTCTCCTGGTACAACTGGGCGGCCAGCAGGGCCGGGTTGATGGCGGGACAGAGGTTGCCCCACTTCTGGACCAGCGGCTGGAAGCGCGCCGGTACCGCCCCCCTGGCAAGCGCGACGGCACCGCCCCCGCCCGCCCCGGCGAGACCGGCGGCGGCCGAGTACGTACCGACGAGGAGCAGCGCCATGAAGGCCGCCGCCATGCCCACGCCGATACCACCGAAGACCCAGAATTTCCGCACCCCTCAACCATCCCCCATCGGAAGACGGTTCCGGGGTGTTTTCGACGGTGTGTACGAGTCATCCGCAGCACACCACCGGCGCACCGGGAGCGCAGGGGGGCGGTGGCGGCTCCTCAATCCCGTCGGTAACGGTCAACCAGTTCGTACGTCACCACCAGTAGCCGGAGCGGACGTTGAGCCGCGGCAGCGGATAGACGCCGTGGTAGGCGGGCTTTCGGCGCGGCGTCGGGAGGGGCCGCGCTCGACTCCTTCACGCGGGGACTGTCCGCCTCCGGAAAGGCCTGCCCCTCCCCTGGAAGGAGACACTCACACCGGACCCCGCCTCCGTGACGGCGTGGACAGCCGGGAACACCTCGTCCTTGTTGACGGCCTTGATCCGGTAGCGATCCCTCACCAGAAGGCCTCCAGCAGAAACCGCAGTTCCTCGTATGCCGGACAAGGGCAGTCCCTACCTCGTGGGTGGGCGGCACAGCGACGGGTCAGCCACTCGGCGTATGTGACCACACGAGCAGGGGGCGCGACACGGGCCCCAGGACCCACGGGAGAACTCAAAGCCCTCATCCAACAGGCGGGTTGGGACGGCTTCCTCAAATCACCGCCCGGATGTCACGTCGACTTCCGGCCCCTCGGCCGACCAGAAGTCGGAGTGGATGTTGGGGCGGGGGATGGCCTCCGCCTCCGGGTCGAGGAATGCGGTGGCCTGACGGGTGGGGTCGGCCACCTCGGATTCCTGGACACAAGGGCTGTCCACATCAAAGTGGACCTGACCCTTGTCAGCGACGATCAAGCTCACCACAAATCCGTCTTGGGTCTCTGCATACATCGCTGGAGCGTCCACGTGTTTGTTGATCGCCCTCAGCCGGTAGCCACTCTTCCTCCAGTACCGGTCCACCACGCCCAGCAAATTTCCCCTCCGCTGAGCGGAGACGACGGTCATAACCGTTCTCCTCCGGGTCACCGTGCAACTCCCCACGCTCGTCGGGCCGTGAACCCAGCGCACGTCCGGTTCGATCGCCGCGAAAATTCCATCGAGAATCCGATCCGCATGCTCCGCAGCGCCCTGCATATCCACGCTTTCACCCCGCGTCCCGACGCACCCGGACAGTAAAGCCCCCATGAGGAGAGTAACAAAAGCCGATAGGACTCGAATCATCAACGTGACTCTTCCGGTCTGACCAAATGAGAACGCCCTGCGGCGATCAACGCCATGTTGTCGACAGAGGACTTATCGGCCACTGGATTGAAGTACTCCGAGTGCGCGTCGACCGACATCCCGCCCCGCCCAAGCAAAGGTGGGCCATCCCCCACCTCGAACCTTCTCGCCCCAAACGACTCGCTGGCCGGGTCCCGCCCGAACCAGACGTCATCGCCCCCCGGGTCCGCCAGGCCACCGAACAAATACGCCGCCGCAGGCCCACCGGCCAGTATCCCGGCCCCGCCAACAGCGAACTGTTCCTTCGCGGGAATTTTAGTCACGATGTCGTTGGAGGCCGCTCCGACGAAGACATGCCCCCTGCCCACCCCCAGGTCGTCGGCGCTGTCGACACCCACTCCCGGGCTTCCCACGAAGACGATGTCGTCGACACCGGGAATTCCGCCCGCCTGTTGCGTTGCTGCTCCTACGGTTCGTGAACCGTAGGAGTGGCCGATGGCTGTCATGTGCGGATTCGCATGCTCGTTTGTCGCCGCGAGGCCCCCCATGAACCCACTGAAGGACCGACCACCGTCCTCAGCTCTGCCACCACCAGCGACAGCAAAGGTTCCCCACCCGTCCGGTGACTGCGGTGCGTCATATCCAAGCCAGGTGATAGCCGCAGCCGATTCCCCATGGCGATTCGAGGCAATGGCCAGATCACGTGCCCGCTTGAGATCATCCCTCGCGAATTCCTCGTCCAACGACGTATTCAGCCCAGGCACATACGCCGCCACATTCTTCGATGTGTCCGGGTTTCCATACGAAACAATCGCTCGACCATTCCCTTGATCCCCGATACCGAGCAGATACATCGGCGGCTCCCCCGGCTCCCGCACCGCCCGCAACTGCCGGTCGATCTCCCGCAGTGCCGCCAGCTTCGTCACCGAGTCCTCGTCGTCCCGCCCTTCCAGCTTCCCCATCAGCAGCTGGAGGTTGTCCCGGTTGGCCGCGTCCCGCACCAGCGCCGGGATCCCGTCCAGGTTGCCGATCTGGTCCGGGTACACCGCGAGGTACTCCTCGCGCTGTTCGTCCGTCAGCCCCGCCCACCACGCCCTCCGCTCGGCCGGAGACGCGTCGTGCGGGATCCCCTGCTTCAGGTACCCGCTCGCCGCCTGCCGCACCGCCGCCGCATCGCCTGCGGCGTCCGTCCATGTCGCGGCGGGAACACTCAGGCCGTCCTCCGCCTTCAGCGCCCGCAGGATCTTCGCGTACCGCCAGTCCACGTCGGCCGCCGCCCGCACCGCCTGGGTGACCCGGTCAGCGATGTCCTGGGCCTTTGCGGCGTTCGGGTTGGGCGCGACCAGTCCGGAGGGGCCGGCCAGCCCCGGGTTCGGGACTCCGGACACCCGTCCGCCCGCCAACGGCTTTCCGTCGACCAGGCCCTCGCCCGCCGCCGGGTACGTCACCGAACCGTCCGGGTGCACCGTGTACTTCAGAGCCGCCGCATCGTCGAGCGCACCCTGAAGAACACGCTGCTGGGCCTTCACCTCATGGGCCAGGCTGTTCAGCGTGGTCCGAAGCAGCCCGCACTCCGTATAGATGTACTGGAGGTTCATCGACAGCCGGCGCAGCCGCCTGACCGCTGCCCGAGCCGCCTCGCCCTTCTGCGTCCGGCGCAGATCGTCGACGAGCTGGGTGTCGATACGGTCCCGGGCAGCGTCAGCACGGTTACTGGCCCTGCCCCACCCGTCGGCCGCCTCCTCCAGCTCGGCGCACTTCACCGCACGTAACTTCGCCCACGTCAGGGTCGCCCCCAGCGCGCTCAGACCACCCGGCCCGCCCGGCCGGCTCACGGCTTCTCATCCGAGGTTGCGCCCGCTCCCGGACCCGGGCCCGCGACCCTCACCCGGTCGAAAGACCCCTTCACGGCTTCGTTCACCTCGGACTGGGTGACGGCCACCGCCCGCAGTTTCCCGGCCAGGCTCCGGCACTCGTCGCGAGCGGTCTCGATGCGCCGTTCCCACGAGGCCCGTACGGTGCCCAGCTCGGCGAGCGCCGACAGCTCCCCGGCCCCTGCCGTCAGCCCCTGGTGCGCCCGCCCCAACTCGGCCTTCACCGGACCGAGGTGAGCCACCAGGCCCTCGGCTCCGCCAGCAGCCCGTAACCACGGCCCATCACCGTGCTTCAGGTCACCACCGCCGCCACCACTTCCCTCCGTTCCGCCGCGCGGCTCGACCCACCACCACGGCCGGTCGCCGCCCGGCTGCGCCAGCACGCCCACTCCGCTCACACCACTCACCCCGTTCCTCGATCGTGGAGCGGCACTGTGCCAAACACGGCGCGGCCGACATGCCGCCCACCTGCACGGCGGGGCGGTGCGGCCGGGGCAGGCGCCCCGCGATCACAGGGCTTCTCGCCGCAATGGACGTCCACGGGATTCACCCGGACGATGGACGCAGAGCGTCCTCCTTCCCTGCGGTCGCCCCGCCCTGACGGCGCATCGCCCCGGCACACCGGCGCACCGCCCACCCTCGAACGGCGCATACGAACACGCCGTGCCCCACGAACGCTGCAACCGCATCAGGAACCCATGGCCTCCGTCGTTGCTCGCGGTCACACCGCGTGATACACAGAGTAACCAGGCATATGCATGTGGATACCGGGACGAGCCGCAGGTCAGGGCGGCCCTGTCGGTCGAACGTGCGAGATCCGGGTAAAGAGACCGGGAAGGCGTCGTGCGAGCGGGGTTTCATCAGCGAAGATAGAAGGCAACCCGTGCCACACGGGCGCGGAAAGCTAACTACCCAACAGGGGCGGTGACTTACATGATCCTGGCAGCAGAGAAGGGCGACATCACCACCATCATCGGCGGAATCGCCCCCAACTGGGGGCCGTTCGGCACGCTGGGCAACGAGGCGCGCATCATGATCGAGGTGGTGATGGCGATCGCCATCCTGCTCTGCCTCGGCATCGCGATCTGGGGCGCGGCGAAGCAGCGCATCGGGGCGACGGCGCTGCGCGACACGTTCAGCGCGGAACAGGGCAAGGGTCTGATCGTGGCAGGCCTGACCGGGGTCTTCATCATCGGCTCCCTGGGCACTCTCTTCACCATCGTGTACGGAATGGCTGTCTGACTAACCGTCGGCCAGCCCTCACCGGGCCGTCCCCGCCCGCTCCCCACCATCCGTTCGTCGTGCCCACCGGCTGAGGTTGCGTCTCCCTGATGTCGAGTCACTCCACCGCGCTCACGCGGCAACCAGCACAGCTACCGTCGTCATGCGCGGAACCGCGCACGACCGAGGGGGCGAATGCGGCATGAGTCCCGGCGACGAGCACGACTACCGCGGCATGGACCCGGGCGGGCGCGCGGACGACCCGTACAGCACCCTCGGCGGCACCCGCCAGACCCGTACCCGCCTCCCGGACGGCGACGCGGGCCATCCCCACGCCCGTCGACCCGTCCGGAACTCACGCTCCCTCGTCACGATCACCGGCGTGGTGGTCCTCCTCATCGCCGCGATCGCCTTCGCCAACCGGGGCGGCACGGGTGACGGCAACAACGCCTCCCCTGGCACGAAGAACCCAGGAGCGGCGGGCTCGGCGCCCACCGCTGCCACCGGCACCAAGCCGGTCCAGGGCAAGAACGGAACAATCGCCTCCGGCTTCGCCCATGACGAGCAGGGAGCGCAGAGCGCGGCGGCGAACTATGCGGTGGCGCTGGGGTCGGCGGAGATGTTCAAGGCGGAATCTCGCCGCAGCATCATTGAGGCGACGCATGATCCAGCAGTGGCTTCGGGGCTCCAGGACAGCCTGGACGTCGCCTATTCGCCGACGTTCTACAGGAACGTCGGCCTTAACGACGACGGCAGCACACCCAACGGGCTGACCTTCGTCTCACGGACCGTCCCGGTCGGTACGAAGATCGTCGAGGTGGCGACCGATGCCGCCACGGTGGAAGTCTGGTGCACCGGTCTCGTCGGGCTGGCCGGGCAGGGCTCCACCAAGCCTGTCACCGAGACCTGGTTCACCATCTCTCAAAAGCTCAAGTGGATCGGCGGCGACTGGAAGATCTCATCGTCGAGCCAGGCGGAGGGGCCGACACCGGTCAACGGTGACAACCGTGCCTCCACGGCCGACGAGCTGGCTGCGGCGGTTGATGCGTACGGAGGCTTCACCTATGCCCGATAGCCGCGGATTCCGCCACTCCTCGCTGGCTGGCGCCGCAGCCCTCGTGCCTGCCGCGCTGGTCGCCCTGGCGCCGCGGGCCGCCGCAGCTCCCACGCCGACGCCGACGCCGTCCCCCAGCGAGAGCGACAACCCCTGCGATCTCATCGTCGGGCTCGCCCGGGACTACTGCGAAGACGGGGAGAACGCCCGCAGCGACTCGCGCGCTCCGACCGACATCGACAACCCCGCCGACCCCCTCACCTCCCTCGCCCAAGGCTGCGCCGACGCCGCAGCCTGGATCGTCGGCAAGCTCAGCGAGGCCGTCGAGTCCACCGCGAACGTCGACTTCACCAACCCCAAGTTCCTCCAGCAGTACGCCGTCATCTTCGCGGCCTCCACCGTCCTCACGCTCGTCCTCTGGCTCCTCGCCGTGACCAAGCGGGCCATCCGGGGCGTCCCCCTCACCACCGCGATCTCCGAGGCCGTCGGCTTCCTCTGGCTCACCGTCCTCGCCTCGGCCTTCACGCCGCTGATCCTCTACACGATCGTCTCCGCCACCGACGGCGTCACCGACGTCATCGCCTCCTCCACCGGCGGCCAGACCGACGTCTTCTTCGGCTCGTTCGCCGAGGCCCTCAAGAAGGGCACCGACATCGGCGGCGGACCGATCATGCTGATCGTCGTCTCGCTCGTCTCGATCGTCGCGGCCGGCGTCCTGTGGCTGGAGCTCGTCATCCGCGCCGCCCTGCTCTACGTCGGCGCGCTCCTCGGCATCGTCGTCTACGCCGGTCTCGTCGACAAGAACATGTGGGGCCACGTCCGCCGCTGGGCCGGCATCATGATCGCGGTGATCATGGTCAAGCCGGTCATCGTCATCGTCCTCGGCCTCGCCGGAGCGCTCTCCGCCGGCGACGGGCCCGACGCCTTCTCCGCCGTCGTCTCCGGCCTCGCCATCATCCTGCTGGCCATCTTCGCCTCCGCCATGATCTACCGCTTCGTCCCCGGCTTCGGCGACGAGATCCAGGGCGCCCGCACCAACCGCAAGCAGGCCACCGACGGCGCCCAGGCCGCCGCCCTCATCAGCTCCCCGGCCGCCCTCGTCTCCCAGGGCATCAAGACCCACAGCGGCCGCAACGACCAGAACAGCGGAGGGGGAGGCGGCGGTGCCCGCCCCTCCAACCCGGCCAGCGGCGGCGTCGCCGCACACAGCTCCCGTACCACCGGCGGAGGCGGCGCCGGATCTGTCCCCTCCGCCGCACCCTCGCCCCGCAGCGGCGGCTCCGGCCCCACCTCGGGCACTCCCCACGGCAGCCGCTCCTCCCGAGGCGGAGGCGGCTTCGGCAGCACAGGTAACTCGAGCACAGGAGGTGGAGGGCGTTGACGACTCAGTCCCACACGATGACGCCCCGCCGTACGTATCTCATCGGCCGCGCCCGGCCGAACGCGATCGTCGGCAAGAACCGCGAGACCGGCGAGATCGCCCTGATCATCGTCGGCGCTTTCCTCGGCATGATGAGCGGACTCCTCGTCCCCGTCCTCTCCCTGCGCATCGTCTGCCTCGTGGGCTTCCCGCTCCTCGCTCTCGCCATCGTGTACGTCCCGTACAAGCACCGCACGTTCTACAAGTGGTTCGAGATCAACCGCAGCTTCAAGCGCTCCCTGCGCCGCGGCACCGCCTACCGCTCCGGCGCCATGGAAGCCGGCGTCAGCGCCGACGGCCGCGAGGTCGAGATCGGCCCGCCCCCCGGCATCGGCCGCATCAGCTGGCTCGCCGCCCCCTTCGGCCCCGACGAGATCGCCGTACTCCTCCACGCCGACCGACGCACCGTCACCGCCGCCATCGAGATCGAGGGCCCCGGCGTCGGCCTCCGCGACAGCGAGGACCAGGAAGCCCTGGTCGACCGCTTCGGTACCCTCCTCAAGCACGTGGCCAACGGCGACGGCTTCGTCACCCGCCTCCAGATGCTCGCCCGCACCCTCCCCGCCGACCCCGACGCCCACGCGAAGGACGTCGCCCAGCGCGGCGACAAGGCATCCCCCGGCTGGCTCCAGGACTCCTACGACCAGCTCCAGTCCATGGTCTCCACCTCCAGCGAGCAGCACCGCGCCTACCTCGTCGCCTGTATGCACTACAGCCGCGAACTGGCCGCCGAGGCCAACGCCATGGCCCGCGCGGCCCGCCCCCACGGCGGCCGCAAGCTCGACCGCGACGCCGGACTCGCCGTCGTCATGGCCCGCGAGCTCACCGACATCTGCGCCCGTCTCGCCGAGGCCGACATCCGGGTCCGCCAGCCGCTCGGCCAGAGCCGCCTGGCCTCCCTCGTGCACTCCATGTACGACCCCGACCACCCCATCGACCACATCCAGGCGATGACCAAGCGCAACGCCTGGCCCGCCGAACTGGACGCCGTCGAGCCAACGTTCCTCCAGGCCAAGACCCGCGAGTCCACCACCCGCGCCCCCTGGTGCCACGCCACGGCCTGGGTGAAGGAGTGGCCGATGACCCCCGTCGGCGTCAACTTCCTCGCCCCGCTCCTCGTGCACACCCCCGACGTCATCCGTACGGTCGCCGTCTGCATGGACCTCGAACCCACCGAGGTCGCCATCGAACGCATGCTGACCGAGAAGACCAACGACGACGCCGAGGCCAGCCGCCAGGCCAAGATGAACCGCACCGTCGACCCCCGCGACATCGCCGCCCACGGCCGGCTCGACCAGCGGGGTGAAGATCTCGCCAGCGGCGCGGCGGGGGTGAACCTGGTGGGGTACATCACGGTGTCGTCCCGTTCACCCGAGGCTCTCGCCCGCGACAAGCGGACGATCCGCGCCTCGGCCGGCAAGTCGTACCTCAAGCTGGAGTGGTGCGACCGCGAACACCACCGCGCCTTCGTGAACACGCTCCCGTTCGCCACCGGCATCCGCCGCTGACGCGGACCCCGCAGAGAACACCGAACCCGACCCGCAGGAAGAACCCCCAACAAGAGAGGGCACCACGCCATGCGAGACCCCCTGTCCGCATTGTCGGATGCCTTCACCTCCTTCCTCTTCGGCAAGGTGGAGACGACCCGCCTTCCCGTCCGTACGTCGACGGGCCAGGCCCAGGCCGTCTACCTGCCCACCGCCGCCCCCGGCCTCGGCGACTCCGGCGTGATCATCGGGCGCGAGGTCTACAGCGGCAAGGGCTACATCTACGACCCCTTCCAGCTGTACGGGCAGCAGCTCCCCGCCCCCCACTGGCTCGTCCTCGGCGAGTCCGGCAACGGCAAGTCGGCGCTGGAGAAGACCTACGTCCTACGCCAGCTCCGCTTCCGCGACCGCCAGGTCGTCGTCCTCGACGCCCAGGGCGAGGACGGCGTCGGCGAATGGAACCTCATCGCCCAGGAGCTGGGCATAACCCCCATCCGCCTGGACCCGACCGCCGCCCTCAACGGCGGCATCCGCCTCAACCCCCTCGACCCCTCCATCACCACCACCGGCCAGCTCGCCCTCCTCCGCACGATCATCGAAGTCGCGATGGGCCACGGCCTGGACGAGCGTTCCGGCTTCGCGCTCAAGGTCGCCCACGCCTACGTGACCGCCACCATCACCGACCGCCAGCCGGTCCTGATGGACATCGTCGAGCAGCTCCGGCACCCCAAGCCCGAGTCGGCCGAGGCGATGAACGTCGACATAGACGATGTACGGGCCTGGGGCCTGGACGTCGCCCTCGTCCTGGACCGGCTCGTCGACGGTGACCTGCGCGGCATGTTCGACGGCCCCACGACCGTCGGCATCGACCTCGACGCGCCCCTCATCGTCTTCGACCTGTCGCACATCGACCGCAACTCGATCGCCATGCCGATCCTGATGGCGATCGTCGGCGTCTGGCTCGAACACACCTGGATCAGGCCCGACCGCAAGAAGCGCATCTTCCTGGTCGAGGAGGCGTGGCACATCATCAACTCCCCCTTCGTCGCCCAGCTCTTCCAGCGCCTGCTGAAGTTCGGACGCCGGCTCGGCCTCTCCTTCGTCGCCGTCGTCCACCACCTCAGCGACGTCGTGGACGGAGCAGCGGCCAAGGAAGCGGCGGCCATTCTCAAGATGGCCTCCACCCGCACGATCTACGCCCAGAAGTCGGACGAGGCACGCGCGACCGGACGGGTCATCGGGCTGCCACGCTGGGCCGTCGAGATCATCCCGACCCTCACGCCCGGCATCGCCGTCTGGGACGTCAACGGCAACGTACAGGTCGTCAAACACCTGATCACCGAGGCCGAACGCCCCCTCGTCTTCACCGACCGGGCCATGACCGAGGGCTCGTCGGTCGACCTTCTCCCCGAGGACATCCGCGCCGCGGAGCTGGAGGCGGAGCAACGGGCGGCCCGGATCGAGAACCAGCAACGTATCGACGATTCGTCCCGGTCCACGGTGGCCTGACATGGCGCACCGACCAGCACGCCGAGCAGCACACGGACCGGCACCGGAGCGTGGCCGCGGGCACAGCCCCCGGCCTCACCCCCGCCCGCACGCGCACCCCCGCCACGAGGAGCCCCGCAGCGGCGGCATCCCCGACGGCCTGCTGGTCGGCCTGATCGGCTTCCTGTTCGCGGCCACCCTGCTCGCCTGGACGGCCACCGGTATGGCCGGCCTCCTCGCGCACGGGTCCTGGCCGGACGGCGTCACGTTCACCCGGACCCCCCTCGCCCTGCGCGAACTGGCCACCGCCCCGCAGGACCTCCCCTCCGCCTGGCCCCACACGCCCGCCTCCCAGCTCTCCGGCTACGGCCTGTTCTGGGGCCTGTTCATCGGCGAGCTGATGGTGCTGGTGGTCCTGACCGTGTTCGTCCTGGGGTCCGTGGCCCGGTGGCGGGCCGTACGGGAACGACGCCGCGAGGAACACCTGTACGGCCCACCCCACGAAACCCACGAGGCTGACGAGACCCAGCAGCTGCACGCGGCTCACCAGCCCCACGCGGCCCCCGCCCCCGCCCAGCCCGCAGCACCGGCGCCGGCCCCGACACCGGCCACACCCCCCACGCCCTCGCTGTCCAAGAGCGCGACGGAGGTACCCCCCACCCCCCTCAGCCTTCCCTCCCCCCGCACCCCCCTCCTCGTCTACGCCACCGCCCCCGCCCGGCGCCCCACCGTCGTCCAGGCCATCCAGGACGCCGAGGGCCCCGCCCTGGTCGTCACCTCGGACCCCACGGTCTGGGCCGAGACGAAGGACGCCCGCGCCAAGCTCGGCCCGGTCCTCGTCTACGACCCCGGCCACCTCTGCGACACCCCGGCCCGCCTCCACTGGCCGCCCACCGCCGGCTGCGAGCACCCCGGCACCGCCGCCGTACGCGCCGCCGCCCTCCTCGCCCCGGTCCGCCCGCAGGCCAGGATCGACGCGGCGGTGGCCGACACCGCGCAGACGCTCCTCCAGTGCTGGCTGCACGCCGCGGCGGTGGACGGCCGCCCCTTCCGCCAGGTCGCCCGCTGGGCCTCGGGGGCATCCGCCCACGAACCCGTACGCCTCCTCCGTACGCACCCCAAGGCCGCCTCCGGCCTCGCCGGGCTGCTGGAGTCCGCGCTCACGGGGTATCCGGAACGGCGTGTAGTTGCCCAGGAGTTGAACGTACGGGTCTTCTCGGCCCTCTCCTCCGTGCACATCCGCGAGGCCTGCACGGCGAACCGATCGGATGCGGCCGCGCTGGAATCTTTTGGCCGCGAGGGGGGAACGCTCTATGTGGTCGGTGAACCCATCGAGGATCCCCGTACCCATCCCGGCGCGATGCCCCTCCTCACCGCGCTCGCCTCACACGTGGTCGAGCACGGCCGCCGCATGGCCGCACGGTCATCCGACGGTCGGCTCGACCCACCAATGACGCTGGTCCTGGACGACGTGGCCGCCGTGGCCCCGCTCCCCCAGCTCCCCGAACTGCTGGCGAAGGGCCAGGACCTGGGCCTGCCCGCGATCGTCCTGCTCCGCTCCCGCGAACAGGGCCGGGCCCGCTGGCAGCAACACCTGCACGCCCCGGCACCGGGCGCCGTCTGAACGAACAGGGGCAATGACCCCTTCCCCTACTCCCGCTCGATCACATACTCCAGCTCCCACCCACGCCGCTCACCCGGCACCGGCACCGAGACCGGCACCGGCATCCGCTGCCCCGACGGTACGAACCCGAACCGCCGGTAGAACGCCGCAGCGCGCGGGTTGTCCTCGTGCACATACAGGCGTACCCGCTCCAGCCGGGGCACGGAGAGCGACCAGGCCCAGTCGACGGCCACCTGGAACAACGCGTCCGCCACCCCGGCCCCCCGCGCCTCCGGCCGGACGAACACGCCGACCAGATGCCCCTGGTCCACCTCAGCGGGCCCCCCGAAGCACATGTCGTCCTCCGGGCGCTCGATCAGCACGGTGACCGTGCCCACCCACTCCCCCTCGGGCGACTCCGCGACGAACTGCCGTACGTCCCTGCCCTCGGCGGCCGCAGCCGTACGGTCCTGCCAGAAGCCATCCGGTCGCGCCACCGCCGCCTCGTACGAGTCGAGGAACGCCACGGGGGCCGCGGGATCGCGCAGGGCATCCAGCCGCAGCTGCCTGGCCAGCGGCCATTCCTCGGCCCGTACGGAACGCATCACATAGTCCATGGCCCGATCTTCGCCCGCCGCCCGCATGCCGCTCAACCGACTAACTCCCCCTCGTCTCCTCCCACCTGATGAGTGAGATGGCCCTCACCGCCGACCACTTGATCGTCATCGGCCGAGGCCGCCTCCTCGCCGACACGACGGTCGACGAACTGGTCCGCCAGGCCGGTGGCGTGTCCGTGAAGGCCGTCACCCCCCAACCCGAGGACCTGCGAACTCACTTGAGGGCTCCGGGCGTGGAGATCGCCACAGTCGCCACGTCCCCCGCAGCTCCCACGGCCCCCGCCACCCCTCTCCACGAACTCCGCATCCGGGGCGTGGAGGCGGCCCACATCGGCGCCGTCGCCGCCGCGCACGGAATCACGCTCCACGAACTCACCCCGCAAACGGTCTCGCTGGAGCAAGCCTTCCTGGACCTCACCCAGGACGCGGCCGACCACCGGTCGCAGCCGACGGCGCCCACCGCCCCCGACCACCTCACCGGAGCCGCAGCATGACCACGACGACCCCGCACACCGTCACCCCCACGCGCCAAGCACCCCCGAACCGCATCACCCCGTACCGCATCACCCCCACCCGCATCCTGCGCTCCGAGTGGCACAAGCTCCGCTCCCTGCGCTCCACCTGGATCACCCTGACGACAGCGGCCGCACTCGTCCTGGGCGTCGGCCTGATCATGGGCGGGACCTACACCTCCGGCGGCGGGGACTCCGACGTCGACATCGTCGTCCTGACCCTGTACGGCAGCCTGCTCGGCCAGCTCTGCGTCATCGTGCTGGCCATCCTGGTCACGGCGGGCGAGTACGCGACCGGCATGATCCGCTCCTCGCTCACCGCCGTCCCCACCCGGCTCCCCGTGCTCTGGGCGAAGGCGACGGTCTTCACCGTCACCGTCTTCACGGTGATGTCCGCAACCGCCCTGACCACCTTCGTCACGGCCCAACTCTTCCTCCACGACACCGACCAGGCGGCCTCGCTCACCGACCCCGGCGTCCTGCGGGCCCTGGCCGGCAACGCCGTCGGGATCACCCTGCTCAGCCTGATCGCCCTCGGCCTGGGCTCGCTGCTCCGCTCCGTACCGGGCGCGATCGGCGCGTTCACCGGCGGGGTGATGATCCTCCCCGAGGTGCTCGGGATGCTCCCGTGCGAGACGGTCGAGCGCGCCCTCGCCTACTTCCCCACCCAGGCAGCCGGAGCTCTCGGCTCCGCCACCCCGATCACGGGCGCCGCCCCGCCCGGCCCGGCCCTGCTGACCCTGTGCCTGTGGGCGACGGCGACTCTGGCGGCGGCCGCCCTGGCCCTGCGCCACCGAGATGCCTGACCACCCTTCCCCCGGACTCCCGCAGGAGAATGAACAGGTGACGGACCACGCCACCGACGCCAAGGACCAACAGCCAAAGACGCGGCCACCAGCTCGGCCACAAGCTCGGGACCGGACACCGCCCCGCTCACCCGAGCCGTCCGCAGCGGTCTGGACCGTCTCCGCGCCTTCGACCGATGCCGGCCGCTGCTCTGGGACGCGGTGGTGACCGCGTTCTGGACCGTGGCGGCCGTCCTCGACTACACCTCCGGCGGCTGGCGAACGGTCGCCCGCGATGTGACGGCACCCGAGTCCCTGGTACTCCTCATGAGCCTGTGCTTCTCGCTCCCGCTGCTGCTGCGCCGCAGGCACCCCATGGCCGTACTCCTGCTGATGGCGCCGGTGTCCCTGGTCAACGTCTGGACCGGAGCCGTCGTACAGGCCGCCCTCCTCCAGCTGGTCCCGGCCTTCCGGATCGCGTTGCGCTCCCCCCTCCGGAGGTTCGGCGCCGCCGGGCTCGTCCTCTGCGCCCCGGTCGTGGCCGGCGCGGCCCGTATCCCGGGCATCTGGAACCAGCAACTTGTCTCATACCTGTGGGGGTTCGTCTTCGTCGCGCTCCTGGGCATCGTGGTACGCACGCGCAGCGACTACACCGAGGCCCTCGTCGAGCGCGCCCACCGGCTGGAACATGAACGCGACCAGCAGGCCCGCCTCGCCGCAGCCGCCGAGCGCACCCGTATCGCCCGGGAGATGCACGACATCATCGGCCACAACCTGTCCGTCATCACGGGCCTGGCGGACGGCGGTGGGTACGCGGCCGCCAAGAGCCCGGAGCGCGCAACCCAGGCCCTGGAAGCTATCGGCACCACCAGCAGGCAGGCGCTGTCCGAACTCCGCCGTCTCCTGGGCGTCCTGCGCGACGACCACCCCGACGCGGACCGCGCCCCGCAGCCGACCCTCGAGGACCTGACCCCCCTCATCGAACGCGTCCGCCGCGCCGGACTCCCCGTCCACCTGCAGTCCCACGGCCAACCCGGCCGACCCACCCCCCTCACCCCAGGCCGCCAACTGACCGTCTACCGGGTGGTCCAGGAGTCCCTGACCAACACCCTCAAACACGCATCCCCACCCGCCGACGCGCCCCTGTCCGCGACGGTGACCCCCACCTACACGCGCACGCACGTCGACGCCCTCATCACGGACACGGGCGCCGGCACAGCCACCGACGAACACGGCACCCCCGCCCCCACCCTCGCCCAAGGCATCATGGGCATGCGGGAGCGCGCGGCGCTCTACGACGGCACGATCGAAGCCGGCCCCCTGCCGGCCCACGGCGGCTGGCGCATACGCCTCCGCCTCCCCCTGGAGGACCACCCCCTGTGACGACGGTACTCATCGCGGACGACCAGCCGATGCAGCGCTTCGGCTTCCGCATGCTGCTGGAGAGCAGGACGACATGACGGTCGTCGGCGAGGCGGGCCATGGCACCGAGGCCGTCAATCTGGTCGCCCGGCATCAGCCGGACGTCGCCCTGATGGACATCCGCATGCCCGGCCTGGACGGCATCGAGGCGACCCGCCGCATCATCAGGTCGGGCTCCCGCACCCGGGTCCTCATCGTCACGACCTTCGACCTCGACGCGTAAGCGTACGACGGCCTCCGCGCCGGAGCCAGCGGCTTCCTGCTTCCACCTCGCCGAGTCCACGGTGAAGACGCACGTCACCCGCATCCTCGCCAAAACGGGATCCAGAGACCGGGTGCAAGCGGTCATCCTGGCCTACGACAGCCGACTGGTGACGCCCGTCTGAGAGATCGAAAGCGTGAGGGTTCCGTCCCCGGCCCGCCGGGGACGGAACCCGGAACGCAGAAAAGCCCCGTGCCACAAGGCACGGGGCTTTCCCGGAAAAATTGTTCGGCGGCGTCCTACTCTCCCACAGGGTCCCCCCTGCAGTAC
>NZ_JBEXSI010000065.1:0-33564 GCF_040613515.1 Streptomyces sp. NPDC006261 | reverse complement strand
TGCGCGTCGGAGGTTTCCGGCCAGTGCACGACCGGCAGGGGTGGCAGGCCGAGCCGAGGCGCGATGTCGATGTTCGCCGCTTCTTCCCAGGTGGTCACCTGGACCGGCGGGGCCGTCGGGCGTGTTCCGGTGGGCCTGCGATGGGGAACGGCTCGGCGGACGCTCGACATCCGCCGGAGGTGGGCGGCTCCCGGACGGGCGGCTCGGCATCCTGGCCGGGTATCCCCTTGCGCCGACTTCACGGAGGCTGCCCGTGTTCCTTCACACCCACACCCCTCCCGCAGGAGCCCTCACCGGAGTGTGGCTGGTAGGGGCCCGAGGCTCGGTCGCCACCACGGTGGTCGCGGGCTGCGCCGCACTGGCGGCCGGGCTCCACCCCTCCACAGCACTGGTCACCGAGACGGCCGCCTTCGCGGGCAGCGGCCTGCCGGCCCTGTCGTCCCTGGTCTTCGGCGGACACGACACCTCGCTCGCCCCGCTGCCCAAGCGGGCTGAGGAACTGGCCGCCCAGGGCGTGCTGCCGCACCGGCTGACCGCCGCCGTGCAGGGCGAACTGGCCGCCGCCGACGCGCGGATCCGCCCCGGCGGTCCGCTGCCGGGCGACGGACGCGACCACGCGGAACTCATCGCCGGCTTCGCCGCCGACATGGAGGAGTTCGTCCGCGGCACGGGCGTCGCCCGTGCGGTCGTGGTGAACGTCGCCTCGACCGAGCCGGTCCCCGCCGAGGGCGCCTGGCCGGCCAGCTCCCTGTACGCGGCCGCCGCGCTGAAGGCCGGTTGCGCGTACGTCAACTTCACCCCGTCGGCCGGGCTGCACCACCCCGGACTCGCCGGGCCGGCCGCCGCGTCGGGCCTGCCGTACGCCGGCCGCGACGGCAAGACCGGCCAGACGCTGCTGCGGGCCGTACTGGCGCCGATGTTCCACCAGCGGGCGCTGGACGTACGGGCCTGGTCGGGCAGCAACCTGCTCGGCGGCGGCGACGGAGCCTCGCTCGCCGACCCGGCGGCCGCGGCCGCGAAGAACGCCGGCAAGGAACGGGTGCTCGCCGACAGCCTGGGAGCGGTGCCCCAGGGCGAGGTGCACATCGACGACGTACCGGCCCTCGGGGACTGGAAGACGGCCTGGGACCACGTGGTGTTCGACGGGTTCCTCGGCACCCGGATGGTGCTCCAGACGATCTGGCAGGGCTGTGACTCGGCGCTCGCGGCGCCGCTGGTCCTGGACCTGGCCCGGCTGGTGGCCCGCGCCCACGAGCGCGGCCTGTCCGGGCCGCGCCCCGAACTCGGCTTCTACTTCAAGGACCCCGACGGCGGCCCGTCGGCTCTGGCCGAGCAGTACGCGGCCCTGCTGGCCTTCGGCGAGAAGCTGGGAGGGACCCGATGACGGCCCCCTCGCACCTCCCGCCCGCACGCCTTAAGCCGTCCACCCGCACCGCCCTGGTGCGCAGGTGGGCGCGGCGCCTGGGCCTCGCGGCCGGTGACCCGCGCGAGAGCGCCCCCGCCGCCTCCGCACCCGCCCCGCGGGCCCCGCAGCGGCCGGCCGGCCTCTCGCGGCCGGCCGTGCCCCGTCCGACTGCCGTGCCCCGTCCGACGGCCGGAAAGCAGCTGTGGGCCTGGGCGGAACTGCTGCGCGCCCCGGGCGCCTTCACGGTGCCTGGCGACGCCCTCACGGGCGCCGCGGCCGCCGGGGCCGCACCGCGTGGCCGCACCGCCCTCGCGGTGGGTGCCTCGCTCTGCCTCTACGAGGCGGGCATGGCGCTCAACGACTGGGCGGACCGCGAGGAGGACGCGCGTGAGCGCCCGCACCGGCCGCTGCCCTCGGGGCGGATACGGCCCGAAGCCGCCCTCACGGCGGCGGGCGTGCTGACAGCGGCGGGCCTCGCCCTGGCGGCGCGCGCCGGCCGCGGTGCCCTCGCGGTCGCGGTGCCGCTGGCGGCCACGGTCTGGGCCTACGACCTGAAGCTCAAGCACACCCCCGCGGGCCCGGCGGCCATGGCCGCGGCCCGCTCCCTGGACCTGCTGCTGGGCGCGGCCGCCGCGGGCGGCGCCGTACGTCCGGCGCTCGCTCCGGCAGCCGTGCTCGGCGGCCACACCTACGTCCTCACGCTGGTCTCCCGCCGCGAGGCCGAGGGGGGTTCCACCGCCGTCCCGCTCGCCGCCCTCGCCGCCGCGGGCGCCCTGTCCGCCGTCCTCGTCCGCCGCCCCGCCGGGAAGCCGGATGCCGCACCCGGCGCCCTCCCGGTCCTGACGGCCGACCGCGCCACCGGCGCCGTACGGGCCGCGATGGCCGCGAGCTACGCGCTGACCTTCGGAAGGCCGCTCCTGCACGCGGCCCTCAACCCGTCACCCGTACTCACCCAGCGGGCCGTCGGCGGCGGTATCCGCGCCATGATGCCGCTCCAGGGCGCACTGACGGCCCGGGCGGGAGCCCCCGGGGCCGCCCTCCTGATCGTCGCCTTCGCGCCGCTCGCCGCCCGTCTGGCCCGGAAGGTGAGCTGCACATGAGCGGGCTGCGCCTGGGATACGGCACCAACGGACTGACCGACCTGCGGCTGGAGGACGCCCTCGCGCTGCTGGCCGACCTCGGCTACGACGGGGTCGGGCTGACGCTCGACCACATGCACCTGGACCCCCTCGCACCCGACATCGGCGCCCGAACCGCCCGCATCGCACGGCGCCTGGCGGAGGTCGGTCTCGGCGTCACCGTGGAGACCGGCGCCCGCTACGTGCTCGACCCGCGCCGCAAGCACGGGCCCACCCTGCTCGACGCGGACGACGAGGCCCGCGGAGCCCGGGCAGGGCTGCTGGTGCGCGCTGTGCGGATCGCCGCCGAACTCGGCGCGCACGCCGTGCACTGCTTCAGCGGAGTCCGGCCGCAGGGCGTCGAGGAGGACACCGCATGGAAACGCCTCGCAGAAGCCCTCGGACCGGTCCTGGACGCGGCCGCGGAGAACGGCGTACCGCTCGCGATCGAACCGGAACCCGGCCACCTGCTCGCCACCCTCGCCGACTTCCACCGGCTCCGCGCCGGCCTGGGCGACCCCGGCCCGCTCGGCCTGACCCTCGACATCGGCCACTGCCAGTGCCTGGAGCCCCGCTCGCCCGCCGACTGCGTGCGCGACGCCGCGCCCTGGCTGCGGCACGTCCAGATCGAGGACATGCGGCGCGGTGTGCACGAGCACCTGCCCTTCGGCGACGGGGAGATCGACTTCCCGCCGGTACTGGAGGCCCTGGCGGAAGTCGACTACCAGGGGCTGACCGTCGTCGAACTGCCCCGCCACTCCCACGCCGGGCCCGAACTCGCCGCGCGTTCACTGCGGTTCCTGCGCGATGGAGGCACTGGATGAGAGTCCCGGACACCCGCCCGGACACCCGCCCGGACGCTGCGGCAGAGGCCGGGCCGTACCGGCAGCTCGACGAGGACGCCCGCCGCTGGCTGGACGCCGCCCGGGCCGAGGCCGCCGCCCAGGCCCCGGCCTGGGAGCTGCGCTTCGCCGAGGCGGGCCGCATGTGCGGCCACCCCGACACGGGCACCGAGGCGCGCCTGCTGCTCCTGCGCACGGCGCGGCCCGCCCCGGCCGACGTGACCCGGCTCTACCGGCAGGGCACCGCCGCCGAGCGCCGCGCCGTCCTGCTCGCCCTGCCGGACCTCGCTCCCGGGGCGGCCGAGGGCGTGGCCCTGGTCGAGGACGCGCTCCGGGCCAACGACACCAGCCTGGTCGCGGCGGCTGTCGGCCCGTACGCGGCTTGCTACCTGTCGCCGCACGCCTGGCGGCACGCCGTACTCAAGTGCCTGTTCACCGGGGTGCCTCTGGCCGCCGTCGCGGACCTCGCGGGCCGTGCACGCGGAGACGGCGAACTCACCCGGATGCTCACCGCCTACGCCGCCGAGCGCACCGCCGCCGGCCGTGAGGTCCCCGACGACCTGCGCCACCTGCTCGCCCTGACCAAGGAGCTCCCATGCGAATCTTCGACCCGCACATCCATATGACCTCGCGGACCACCGACGACTACGAGGCGATGTACGCGGCGGGGGTCCGCGCGGTCGTGGAGCCGTCCTTCTGGCTGGGCCAGCCCCGCACCTCTCCTGCGTCGTTCTTCGACTACTTCGACGCCCTCCTCGGCTGGGAGCCCTTCCGCGCCGCCCAGTACGGCATCTCCCACCACTGCACCATCGCGCTCAACCCCAAGGAGGCGAACGACCCCGCCTGTAGCCCGGTTCTTGCGGAACTGCCCCGCTACCTGGTCAAGGACCAGGTCGTCGCGGTCGGCGAGATCGGCTACGACTCCATGACCCCGGCCGAGGACACCGCCATGGAGCTCCAGCTCCAGCTCGCCGCCGACCACGGCCTGCCCGCCCTCGTGCACACCCCGCACCGGGACAAGCTCGCCGGCCTGAAGCGCACGATCGACGTGGTCCGCGCCTCCGCCCTCGACACCGGGCGGACCCTGCTGGACCACCTCAACGAGTCCACGGTCAAGGAGGCCAAGGACAGCGGGGCCTGGCTCGGCTTCTCCGTCTATCCCGACACCAAGATGGACGAGCAGCGCATGGTCGCCGTCCTCGAGGAGTTCGGCCCTGAGAGGGTGCTCGTCAACTCCGCCGCCGACTGGGGCAGGAGCGACCCGCTCAAGACGCGCAAGGTCGGGGAGGCCATGCTGGCCGCCGGGTTCGACGAGGACACGGTGGACCTGGTCCTGTGGCGCAACCCCGTCGCCTTCTACTCCCTCAGCGGCCGGCTGCGCCTGGAGACCCCTGCCGTCGCCGCCACCCACGAAGGCAACTCCATCCTGCGCGGCGCACCCAGGAGCGCCGAGAGCCCGCGCCCTGCCGTCCCCGACGGAGCGTGAGCGATGCGCCTGCGCCATCCCGACGGTTCGGTCGTCCACCTCGCGTACTGCACCAACGTGCACCCGGCCGAGACCCTGGAAGGGGTCATCGCCCAGCTCGGCACGTACGCCGAGCCGGTACGCCGGCGCCTGGGCGTCGCCCGCCTCGGCATCGGGCTGTGGCTGGCAGAGGAGGCCGCCCGCACCCTGGACACCGACCGGCGCGCCCTCGCGGCCCTGCGCGCCGAACTCGACCGGCGCGGCCTGGAGGTCGTCACCCTCAACGGGTTCCCCTACCGGGGGTTCGGCGCCGAGGTGGTCAAGTACCGGGTCTACGAGCCCGACTGGGCCGACCCGCAGCGGCTCGGGTACACCCTGGCCCTGGCCCGGGTGCTGACCGCGCTGCTGCCCGACGACGCCGCCGAGGGCACCATCTCCACCCTGCCGCTGGCCTGGCGCACCGTCCACGACGGCCCGCGCGCGGCCCGCGCCCACGCGGCCCTCGCCGAGCTCGGCGGCCGTCTCGACGACCTGGCCGAGGCGAGCGGCCGCCCGGTCCGCGTCGCCCTGGAGCCCGAGCCCGGCTGTGCGGTGGAGACCACCGCCGACGCCATCGGCCCGCTCTCCGCGCTCGGCCACGACCGCGTCGGGATCTGCGTCGACACCTGCCACCTGGCCACATCTTTCGAGGAGCCGCGCGGCGCCCTGGCGGCCCTGGGCGCCGCCGGGGTGCCCGTGGTCAAGGCCCAGCTCTCCGCGGCCCTGCACGCCGAACACCCCGGCCGGCCCGAGGTGCGCGCCGCGCTGGCCGCCTTCGACGAACCGCGCTTCCTGCACCAGACCCGGACCCGCACCGCGGCCGGCCTGCTCGGCACCGACGACCTCGGGCCGGCCCTGGCCGGCGACACGCTGCCCGACGGCGCCCCGTGGCGGGCCCACTTCCACATCCCGCTGCACGCGGCACCCGCCGCCCCGCTGGCCTCCACGCTTCCCGTGCTCGAGGAGGCCCTTTCCGTCCTCGTCGGCGGGGAGCGGCCGCTGACCAGGCACCTGGAGGTGGAGACGTACACCTGGCAGGCGCTGCCACCGGCGCTGCGGCCGAAGAGCGCGGACCAGCTCGCCGACGGCATCGCCGCCGAGCTCTCCCTCGCCCGCGACCTGCTGACGGACCACGGCCTGAAGGAACTTCGATGACGCTGACCGCCCCAGCCCCCTGTGCCCCCGCGCCGCTGCTTGTTCTGGACGTCGTGGGCCTCACCCCGCGACTCCTGGCCCACATGCCCCGCCTCGCCGCCCTCGGCGGGCAGGGCTCCCAGGCCGCCCTGGACACCGTGCTGCCCGCGGTCACCTGCTCCGTGCAGGCCACCTTCCTGACCGGAACCACCCCCGCCGAACACGGCATCGTCGCGAACGGCTGGTACTTCCGCGACCTCGGCGAGGTCCTGCTGTGGCGCCAGAGCCACGAGCTGATCGAGGGCGAGCGGGTCTGGGACGCCGCCCGCCGCCGTCATCCGGGCTACACCGTCGCCAACATCTGCTGGTGGTACGCGATGGGCGCCGACACCGACTGGACCGTCACGCCCCGCCCCGTCTACTACGCCGACGGCCGCAAGGAGCCCGACTGCTACACCCGGCCCCCGGCCCTCCACGACGAGCTGACCGGACGCCTGGGCACCTTCCCCCTGTTCACCTACTGGGGTCCCAACGCGGGCCTGCCCTCCACCCGGTGGATCATCGACGCCACCCGGCACGTGATGGCCACCCGCAGCCCCGATCTGACCCTGGCGTACCTGCCCCACCTCGACTACGACCTCCAGCGCTTCGGCCCCGGCGACCCGCGCTCCCACCGGGCCGCCGCCGCCCTGGACGAGGCCCTGGCCCCGCTGCTGGAGGACGCCCGCCGCCAGGGCCGTACCGTCGTCGCGCTCTCCGAGTACGGCATCACCGACGCCGGCCGGCCCGTGGACGTCAACCGCGCCCTGCGCCGGGCCGGGCTCCTGGAGGTCCACACCCAGGACGGCATGGAGTACCTCGACCCGGGCGCCTCGCGCGCGTTCGCCGTCGCCGACCACCAGCTCGCGCACGTCTACGTACGGCGGCCCGAGGACCTCGGCGCTGTGCGCGCGGCCCTCGAAGGCCTCGATGGCGTCGACCTGCTCCTCGACGAGCAGGGCAAGAAGGAGCACGGTCTGGACCACCCGCGCTCGGGCGAACTCGTCCTCCTCGCCGAGCCGGACGCCTGGTTCACGTACTACTACTGGCTCGACGACGCCCGCGCCCCCGACTTCGCGCGGCACGTGGAGATCCACCGCAAGCCCGGTTACGATCCCGCCGAGCTGTTCATGGACCCGGAGGACCCCTACGTCCGGGTCAAGGCCGCGCGCGCCCTGGTCCGCAAGAAGCTCGGTATGCGCTACCGGATGGCGGTCGTGCCGCTGGACCCCTCCCCCGTCCGCGGCAGTCACGGTCGGCTGCCCGGCCACCCCGACGACGGCCCGGTGCTGCTGTGCTCGCGGCCCGGGGCCGTTGCGGGACGTGTCGCCGCGACCGAGGTCAAGGCGCTGCTGCTGGAGCTCGCCGGGCTCGGCGGGACCATGGCCGCCAGGGGACTCCAGCAGGCCACAACCGGCGCTCCGGGACCGGTCGAGAGCGCCGGTTGACGATCGGTCACACCGGTTTCCTGCGTTGGCCGAGACTCAAAGGGGTCCATGCCCGTGAAAAAGATCGCTACGTCGGATGAGCTGTCCGCGCGGGCTCAGCGGATTGCCGAGCGCACCCGCACCGACTGGAAGAAGCCGCCGCGCCGCATCGAGAAGTCCGAGTGCATCACATGCGACACCTGTCTTCGTGCCTGCCCCGCGGAGTTCGGCGCCATCTTCGACCGCGGGCTGGACGTCGTGATCATCCCCGAGCTGTGCTCGGGCTGCCCCCAGTGCGTCCTGGAATGCCCGGTCGACTGCATCTACGTCGACGAGGACTGGACCCCGACCGACGACACGATGTGGAACCACATCGAGCTCACCACCAGAGGCGCCCTGTGACCGGCCCGTCGGAGCGCGGGCTGACCCGCCGTGAGATCAACGCCAGGAAGCGGGTCAGCCGCCGCCCCAGCCGGCTCGGCACCCCCGCCGGAACCCTCAAGCCGGAACGTGAGGCCGAACCCGACGCCGGATTCCCCGGGCTGCTCAAGCGGGTCTGGCGGGCCGCCGGCGAGGCCACCGACCTGCGCTCGACGGTCGAGGTCCTGCTGACCCTCGACGGGCACGTCCCCGCCGACATCCAGATGCGGGCGCTGGGCACCGCCGAGGAGGCGGCCCTGAAGGCGCTCACCGGCCTGACCTGGCGCGCGCAGAGCGGCGAGGCCGCCGCGGGTCCGGCCGACGCGGCCGACGAGCCCGCCTTCCTCGGCGAGATCGGCCTCTCCCACAGCGGCCGCATCGCCCTGCGCGTCCCCTCCCGGGGCCCGCTCGACCAGCGTGACCTGGTCGCCGGAGTGCTGCGTGTCCCGTGGAGCCGCCGCGCCCTGGAGTCCTACCGCCAGGAGATCGCAGGCACCCGCACCCGCCTCGCCGAGTCCGTCGCCGACTGCCGTCGGTGGCTGGAGCGGCAGGGCCCCGAGGGCCGCGACGAACTGCTGGAGCAGGCGAAGGAAGCGGCGCTGCGCAACGCGCCCTTCGTGCTCCACCAGGACCAGAAGCTGTACACGAACTTCCGCGGTCCGAACAACCTCACCGGCAAGACCCTGTGGCCGGGCCACCCCGACTGCGCGCTCAGCGGCCTGCAAGGGCTTCCGGTGGACCTCTGGTCGGACCAGGACGTCCAGCTGGTCGTCTGCCTCACCCTGCTGATCCGCTCGGCCGGTTTCGGCCGTGTCGAGGAGGCCAACGGCACCCAGCTGACCGTCGACCACCTCGCGTACATGCTCGAGCGGGTGCGCCGGAACTACAACGCCATCCCCGGCGGCACCACCGAGGTGCCCCCCGCCGCCTCCGGAAGCGTCGAGGCGCTCAGCGCCCTCGCCCTCATGCTGAAGGACCGCCGCCAGGAGGCCCTGGGGAGCGCCCAGCTCTACCGGGAGATCCACGGCGCCCTCATGCACAAGATCGAGAAGGTGGCCGCGGCTCCCGGCGAGAGCGCCCGCGCCCAGGAGGACGCGGTCTGCGCGCTGCTGCGCGAGAAGCTGCCGCTGACCGGCGGCACGCTGGAGGAGCTGGGCCGAGAGGTCGCCGGGTCCCCGCAGTGGCTCGCCGCCCCGCACGGCGGGTTCGGCACCGGCCTGGAGTCCCTCGTCTACGAGGCCGTGGCCGCGTCCGCCCAGGCATTTCGGGCCGACTTCGCGATGAGCCGGGGTATGCGGTCGCTGCCCGAGCTCATCAGAGCGGTCCGCGAGGAGCGCTGGGCGGAGATCTGCGACTGGGACATCACCCAGTTCTTCTGCTGCGTGGTGCCGCTGCCCGAGGCACGTCGCCACTTCGCGGGCTCCGTCGCCTCGCTCGCCGACACCGCCTGGGCGATGTCCTCGCGGATGCAGTACAACTCCTGGCACTTCGTGGCGGGCAACATCCCGCGCGTGCCCGAGGTGCTGGCCCGCGACCACTTCGTACCGCCCACCATCCCGGACATCGCCTTCTACTCCGACCAGCACCACCACGGGCACGTCAACAACCTGGTGCGGTTCACCGTCCGCTCCCCGCAGGCCGTCGACGTGGACGGCCGCCGGTTCAACGGATTCATGGACCTGCGGCTGCTGCGCTGCGACGGAACCCCCTTCGACGAGCAGGACATGCTCGCCGCCCACTGCGTGTCGGCGTTCATCGCGGGGGCCACCAGCGCCGCCGCCACCCTGGCCGCCCGAGGCGAACAGGCCGAGGTCACGGCGTTCGACGCCGGCTGGCACTGGAAGTCCATCACCGGCACCGAGCCCGCGGTCGCCGAAGCCGCCCACCGGCCGGTCCGCCGTGCGTCCTGACCCGCACGGCGGGCCCCGCCCGCTCCCGCTCGCCCCTCGGCCCTGCCGAGAGCGCTTCTGAAGGAGAGCCGATGACCGCCCGCGGCGTCAGCCACACCAAGGAACTCCTCCGCCGGGGAGACATCTCCGCGGTCGAGCACGTCCAGTCCGTCCTGACGGCCATCCGCGAACGGGACACCCTGGACGCGTACGTCGCGGTCGCGGGCGATGACGCCCTCCAAGCGGCGCAGGAGGCCGACGACCGCATCCGTGAACTCGGCGCGGACGCCTGGCGCAACATGCCGCTGCTGGGTGTCACGGTCTCCGTCAAGGACCTGCTCCAGACCCGCACCCTGCCCACCACGCGCGGCTCGCTGCTCCCCAACGACCGCCCCCTCGCGGATGCTCCGGCCGTGGCACGGCTGCGCGCGGCCGGGGCCATCATCGTCGGCAAGACCACCACCTCCGAGTACGGCTGGAGCGCCTCCACCGTCGGCCGTGTCGCCCCGCCCACCCGCAACCCCTACGACCCGCGCCTGACCGCGGGCGGTTCCAGCGGCGGGGCCGCCGCCGCGGTTGCCGCCGGGCTGTGCGACGGGTCGCTGGGCACCGACGGCTCCGGGTCGATCCGCATCCCGGCCGCGTTCTGCGGAGTCGTCGGCTACAAGCCGTCCTTCGGCCGTGTGCCGTACTTCCCCAGCGGCGCCGACCGCCTCGCCCACCAGGGCCCCCTCGCCCGGACCGTCGCCGACGCCGTCCTGCTCGGCCAGGTCATCGCCGGCCCGCACCTCACCGACCCCGACTCCGACCTCGGTCTCCCCGGCGTGCACCGCGACGAACGCGCGCTGCGGGTCGGCTGGATCGAGTACGACAAGACCGACCCCGACGTGCGCCGGGTCACCGAGGCGGCCCGCGACCTCCTCGTCGCCCAAGGCCACACCGTCGAACACATCGAGGTGCGCTGCGACAACATCTACCCCGCGCTCGTCGACATCCTCTCCGCCTCCGAGGCCGCCGGCACCGAGCCCGAGGACGAGGAACGGATCGACCCGGGCCGCCTGGAGGTCGTCCGGCACGGCCGCACCCTCAGCGGGGCCGACGTGATGCGCGCCGAGGCGGTGCGCCAGGGGCTGCGTACCACCCTGCGTTCGGTCATGGACCGCTACGACATGCTGGCCATGGCCACCGTGCCCATCGAGCCCTTCGCCGCCGACGCCATCGGACCCGCCTGGGCGGCAGACCCGCGCGACCTGCTCTGGCTGAACTGGGCGCCCGCCTCGTACCCCTTCAACATGACGGGCCAGCCCGCCGTCTCCCTCCCGGCCGGGCCGACCCGCTCCGGGCTCCCGGTGGGGCTCCAGCTCGTCGGCCCGGTCGGCGCCGACGACCTGGTCCTCACGGTGGCCCGCCGGCTCGAGGCGGAGCTCGCGCCGCTGCCGCAGCCGCCCCTGTCCACCCTCGTGTCCCTCTAGCGACAAGGATGCTCCCCGCCATGTACGCCAGATCATGGTCATCCCCCTCCGCCGAGGGCAGTGTCGGTTCCCCCTCGTTCGTAGCCGACCACCGGCTGTGGGACGAGGCACAGCTCGCCGCCGCCGAACGCGTCGAGGCCGGGCTGGACCGGGTCGACTTCGTACGCCTGGTCTTCGGTGACCCGCACGGGCTGGCGCGCTCCAAGACGCTGACGGCGCAGGCCTTCCGCTCGGCGCTGCGCAACGGCATGAACTTCAGCCCGGGCCCGTTCATCTTCGACACGGGGCACGCCGTCGCCGTCGACTTCCTCGGGGACCACGGCATCGGCGTCGGCGAGATCGCGGGCGCCGGTAACTTCATCCTCGTGCCCGACCCGGTGACCTTCCAGATGCTGCCCGGCAGCGGGCCGCGCACCGCCTGGGTCATCGGCGACGAGTACCTGCGCGACGGCACCCCCCACCCCCTGTCCTCGCGGGCCGTACTGCGCCGGACCCTCGCCCGGTACGCCGAGCGCGGCCTGGCCCCCGTCCTCGGGCTCGAGGTCGAGTGGTACCTCACCCGCCGCCTCGACGACGAGGCGGGCAACACCGGCAACGGCTTCGGACTCCAGGGTGAGGCCCCGCGCGTCGCCGCCGTCAACGCGGGCTACCAGTTCAATCTCGACGCCGCCTACGACACCATCGCCCCGGTCACCGACCCGCTCGCCCTGCACCTGCTCGAACTCGGCCTGCCTGTACGGTCGATGGAGCACGAGTCCGGCCCCGGCCAGGTCGAGACCACCTTCAGCCCCATGTCCGCCCTGGACACGGCCGACGCGATGCTGCTCTTCCGCACCGTCACCAAACGGTGGTGCTCCCGCTCCGGCCACCACGCCTCCTTCATGTCCCAGCCCGCCCTCGACAGCGCCGACCCCAGCGGCTGGCACCTGAACCAGTCCGTAGTGGAGACCGCCACCGGCCGCAACCTCTTCGCCGATGGCCTCTCCGGCGGTATGTCGCCCGAGGGCAAGGCGTACGCCGAGGGCCTGCTGGCCTGGGTCCGCGAGCTGTGCCTGCTGTCGGTGCCCACGGTCAACGGCTACCGGCGGCTGAACGTCCAGCACTCCCTCGCCCCCACCCGTATCGGCCTGAGCGTGGAGGACCGCACGGCGATGCTCCGTGTGGTCGGCAGCGGCGCCGGCGCGCACATCGAGAACCGGGTCGGCGAGCCTTGCGCCAACCCGTACCTCAGCATCGCGGCCCAGCTGCACGCGGGCTTGGACGGGCTCGCCGGCAGCAGCCCCGAAGCCACCCCCGCGCCGACCGCCCCCGCCCCGCCCGCCGGCGCCGCCGATACCGTGCCGCAGACCCTGCGCGAATCTCTCGACGCCTTCCGCTCCGGCCGGGCCGCCCAGGTGCTCGGCGGCCCGCTCGCCTCGACCCTGGCCAAGCTCAAGGAGAGCGAGCTGAACCGGTACGAGGCCTGGTGCTCGCAGACATCCCCGGCTCCGGGGCAGGTCACGCAGTGGGAGCAGCGCGAGTACTTCGGCGCGTACTGACCCGGCCCGCGCCGCCGGGCGCCGCCCGGCGGGCCATCCCCTTCGGAAGAAAGCCGTTTCATGATTTCTCGCTATGCGCTGCCCGAGATGGCGGAGCTCTTCTCGGACCGGTTCAAGTACGAGACCTGGGTCCGTGTGGAGATCCTCGCCTCCGAGGCGCAGGCACGCCTGGGCCGTGTCCCGCAGGAGGCGGTCGAGGACATGCGCCGGGCCCGGGTGCCGCTCGCGTCCCGGGTCGCCGAGATCGAGAAGGAGCGCGACCACGAGGTCCTCTCGTTCCTCGCGGCCTACTGCGAGGACATCCCCGACTCCTCGGCCCGCTGGGTGCACCTCGGCATGACCAGCTACGACCTGGTCGACACCTCGCTCGGCTTCACCCTGGCCCGCGCCACCGACCTGCTGACCGAGGCCGCCCGGAGGCTGCGCCGCGTCCTGGTCTCCAAGGCGTTCGGGCACTGGGACACGGCGATGGTGGGCCGCACCCACGGCGTCCACGCCGAGCCGACCACCTTCGGGCACAAGCTCGGCGGCTACGCCTTCGCCGTCGACCGCTCGATCAGGCGGCTGGCCGCGGCCCGCGAGGCCGTCGCCGTCGGGACCGTATCCGGCTCCGTCGGCACGTACGCGCTGATCGACCCGGCCGTGGAGAAGTACGTCTGTGAGGCGCTCGGCCTCGGCGTCGAGCCGTCCCCCAGCCAGGTCGTCGGCCGTGACCGGCACGCCCAGCTGCTCCAGGCCGTGGCCGCCCTCGGCGCCTGCATCGAGCAGATCGCCCTGGAACTGCGGCTGCTTCAGCGCACCGAGGTCCGCGAGGTGGAGGAGCGGCGTTCCTCGGCGTACCAGGGCTCGAGCGCCATGCCGCACAAGCGCAACCCCACCACCAGCGAGCGGCTGTGCGGGCTCGCCCGGCTGCTGCGCGGGTACGCGAACATGTCCCTCGAGAACGTGGCACTGTGGCACGAGCGGGACCTGGCGCACCAGTCCGTCGAGCGGGTCATCCTCCCCGACAGCCTCCTGGTGGGCCACTTCCAGGCGACCCGGGCCGCCGACCTGGTCGAGTCGCTGACCGTCCACCCGGACCGTATGCGCGCCCACATCGACCAGACCGACGGCCTGGTCTACAGCTCGTCCCTCCTCGCCGAACTGCTGAGCGAGGGCGTGGAGCGCGAGGAGGCCTATCGTTCGGTGCAGGCCGCGGCCGACCGGACGATCGCCACGGGCGACCACTTCGGCGAGTCCCTGAAGGCGGGCGGCATCGACCCGGGAGACCTTCGGCCGGAGCGCTTCCTTGTCAACCACGACGTGATCCGAAACCGATTGGAGCAGCTCCGTGAGCTGGAAGATTGAGCGTGTCGAAGGCGCGGACCTGGACCTGGACGAGGTCCTCGAGGTCTACCGCGCTTCCGGTCTGGGCGAGCGCCGCCCGATCGAGGACCGGGAGCGGTTCGCCGCGATGCTCGGGCACGCCAACCTCGTGCTCGTCGCCCGCGACGAACCGGGCGCGCTCATCGGCATCGTGCGCGCCGTCTCCGACTTCTCCTACGTCACCTATCTGTCGGACATCGCCGTCACCCTCGGCCAGCAGCGCTCCGGCGTCGGCCGCGCCCTGATCGCCGCGACGCAGGCCGAGGCCCCCGGCGTGAAGATCGTGCTGCTGTCGGCGCCGGCCGCGGTGGACTACTACCCGCGCATCGGGTTCACGCAGCACAACTCCGCGTGGGTGCTCAACCCGTAGCCGGACCCCGACGGGCCCGACGCACCCGCTTCACCCGACCCCGGTCCCGCGCTGTATCGGAACTCGACCGCGCATCGGTAGCTTCGTCGACGGGACGCGACCTGGAGCGGACCGGAGCCCCGCTCCGGTCCGCGTCCGCATCCGTCGGCGTATCCAACAGGCACGGGCCGTGCAGGACCCTCGGGGGAGGCATGACTCAGATCTCGTCACAGGCACAGCTGGAGCTCCACACACCCGCCCCGCACCCCATGCGCCTGGTGGGCGAGGGCGCGGCCGGGAACCTCCCGCGCCCGGTCCCGGGGCCCGAACGCTGGCGCATCCTCGTCGTGGACGGCGACGCCGACTTCTCCGACTACCTGGTCACCCAGCTGCGGCGGCACGGCCACGAGTCCATCGACGTCAAACGCGGCACCGCGGCCCTCCAGGCGTACGAGGACGTGGACCTGGTGCTGCTCGACCTGGAGCTGCCCGACCTGGACGGGCTGGAGGTCTGCCGGGCCATCCGCGCCGTCAGCCGCGTCCCCGTCATCATCGTCACCTCCCGCCAGTCCGAGCTCGACTGCGTGCTGGGACTCCAGGCGGGCGCCGACGACTACGTGACCAAGCCGTACGGGCTGCGCGAGCTGATGGCCCGCATCGAGGCCGTCATGCGCCGCGCGCAGTGGCAGCCAGCCGCCGTCAAGGAGATCTGCCACGGCCGGCTGCGTGTCGACGTGAACTCGCGCGAGGTCTCCGTCAGCGGCGTCGAGGTCGCCCTGACCCGCAAGGAGTTCGACCTCCTGTGCCTGCTCGCCTCGCACCCGGACACGGTCATCCCGCGCAAGCAGCTGCTCCAGCAGGTGTGGGGCGACTCCTGGTCGCGGCGCACCGTCGACACCCACGTCAGCAGCCTGCGCGGCAAGCTGGGGGACAGCGGGTGGATCGTGACGGTACGGGGCGTGGGATTCAAGCTCGGAAACGGCTGAGGGCACAGACACCCCGGAAGCCGGGTCCTGCGGGCGCCGCCCGCAGGACCCGCCGTTCTCGCGAAGAGAGTGTGCCCTGGGGTGCGCTACCAGGTCCGCCCGGGGCCGGCCGCCGCGCCGCCGGCCGCGTTCGACTCCCGTTCCTCGCAGTCGCGCAGCTCCTCGGCGAACATCTGCCACAGGTCGGAGTAGCCGCTCATCAGCTCCGCCATCTGACCGGTGCAGTGCGGCGGCAGGTTGGTGATGATCCGCCGGCGGTCGCGGGCGATCAGCGAGCAGGCGCCCAGCATCCGCAGGATGCTGCGGCCCACCTCGTTCAGCCGCAGCGAGGGGTCGCGCCGCAGCGCGTCGAAGATCATGAACAGTTCGTCGGGTGACCTGGGCTCCGTACCACCGCGCTCGTCGCCGTCCCGCCCGTCGCCGTCCCGCTCGCGCGGCCCGCGCTCTGCCGCCGCCGGCCCGCGCCGGCGCGGCGGCACCGGGTCGTCACCGCGCAGCAGCCGGTCCCGTACGTCGGCCACGGTCGCCGGGGAGATCCCGGCCTGGCGGGCGACGGTCCGCAGCGAGGCCGTGGGGTCAGCCTTGAGCAGCCGCCCGGCGAGCTCGCGCCCCTGAGCGGTGTTCAGCGGCCGCACCCGCCCGTCCAGGCCGACGCGGCGCTCGCACCGCGGCAGATCGGCGCGCAGCCGTATCTCGCGGACCTTCTTGGCGGACAGACCCGTCACCACCGCGATCGCGCGGTCCGACCAGTGGGGCCGCGCGAGGACGATCCGCTCCGCGGCGGCGACCCGGTCGGCCTGGGGCAGCGGGCGGCCCTGGGTGACGTTCACCGCCACGGCCAGCATCGCCGCGTCCTCCTGGGAGCCGTCGAAGAAGCAAGCGTCGATGTGCTCGCGCCCCTTGAGACGGGCGGCCCGGAGCCGGTGCTGCCCGTCGATGACGGTCATGCTGGGGTGGTGGACGAGGATCGGCGGCAACCGGGTCTCCACCTCCGCCAGCGCCAGCGCCCACCCGTCGTCCACCCCGGCGGCGCGCGGCGTGAAACAGACCGTCAGGTCGGCGAGCCGGACCTGTTCCACGGGCGCTTGACGCAGCGTGTCCCGCAGCTCGAGCAGGCGGTCCGATCTGTTGTCGTCGTGCGTGCGCACACCCTGGCTGGCAGTCACCGCAACTCCTCATTGACGCAAGCGGTCGGGCAGCCCGGGGGTCGTCGGGCCATGGCGGTCCATCCCAGACCCTCGCAACTCGGCCTGACACCAGGCTGATGCGCACCTGACATGCCCGGCCCTCGGCCCCGCGGGGCGACGCAACGGGGCCGCGTACGCGAGCGGGACGCGAGTTTCCGCTGCTGCACTGCTTCTGTCGCCCGTCCCCTCCCTACGGGGACCGGCCAGGCCCGCACGGCGCGTAGGCGCACGGAGCGGCCACAAAACCAGGCGAGTCGAGTGAGGGGAAGCGATAGTGGCGACAATCGGAGAGGTGGCGGAACTGCCGCAGACGGTACGCCGGCACAGCGTGCGCGTCCTGCTGCTCCCCCTCATGATCGCGATGCTGCTCTCCCAGCTGGACAACATGGTCGTGGCCACGGCCATGCCCACGGTCGTCGGCGACCTCGGAGGGCTCGAGCACCTGTCGTGGGTGGTCACCGCCTACACGCTGGCAACCGCCGCCGCGACGCCCATCTGGGGCAAGCTCGGCGACATGCACGGCCGCAAGGGTGTCTTCATCACCGCCGTTGTGATCTTCCTCGTGGGCTCGGTGCTCTGCGGCATGGCCCAGGACATGGGCCAGCTGATCGGCTTCCGGACCATCCAGGGCCTCGGTGCCGGCGGGCTGATGGCCGGGGTCATCGCGATCGTGGGTGACCTGGTGCCGCCGCGCGAGCAGGGCAAGTACCAGGGCATGATCGCCGGCCTGATGGCGCTCGCCATGATCGGCGGTCCGCTGGTCGGCGGCACGATCACCGACCACCTCGGCTGGCGCTGGGCGTTCTACATCAACCTGCCCATCGGCCTGATCGCCCTCGTCCTGGCCGCGGTGCTGCTGGACCTGCCGGCCCGCCGCTCGCAGGCACGCGTCGACTACCTCGGGGCGGCCCTGCTGATGGCCGGCATCACCTCCATCGTCCTGCTCACCACCTGGGGCGGCACGGAGTACGCCTGGGGCTCGGGCGTCATCCTCTCGCTGGCCGCGGCGGGCGTCCTGTCGCTGGCCGCCTTCCTCCACTGGCAGACCAGGGCGGCCGAGCCCATCGTGCCGCTGCACATCTTCCGCAACCGCAACTTCTCGCTGATGGCGGTACTGGGCGCGGCCACCGGCTTCGTGATGTTCGGCGCCGTGCTCTTCCTGCCCCTCTACCAGCAGACCGTGCAGGGCGCCTCCGCGACCAACTCCGGGCTGCTGCTGCTGCCGATGCTCGCCACGATGATCGTGGTCGCGGCGGTCGCCGGGAAGGTCACCAGCGACACCGGCCGATACAAGGTGTTCCCGGTGGCCGGCGGCGCACTGCTGTTCGTCGGGATGTACCTGATCTCGACGATGGACACCGGCACCTCGCGGCCGGAGTCCGCGCTCTACATGGCGCTGCTCGGCGCCGGCCTCGGCTGCCTGCTCCAGATCACCACACTGGTCGCGCAGAACAGCGTGCAGATGAAGGACATCGGCGTCGCCTCAGCCGCCGCCGCCCTCTTCCGTACGCTCGGCAGTTCCTTCGGCGTCGCGGTCATGGGCGCCCTCTTCCACCAGCGGGTGGCCGGCACCGTGGCCGAGCGGATGCCGGGGCGCCCCCTGCTGGAGGACGCCCAGCTGTCCGCGGCGAGCCTGGCCGAGCTGGAGGCCCCGGTCCGCGAGGCCTACCGGTACGCCACCGCCGCCGGTACGCACACCGCGTTCCTGTTCGGCACGGCGGTTGGTGCCCTCGCCCTCGTGGCGGGACTCCTCGTCAAGGAGGTCCCGTTGCGGAAGACCATGGGCGACACCGTCCCGGACGCCGTACCGGCCACCGCATCAGAGCTCGGCCGTGCGGCGTCCGAGATCCGCCGATCCGACCGCGGCGGGGGCGCACCGCCTCGAACACCGACTGCGGACCAGCCATTCGAGTGACTCTCGAGCGAATCTCAGCTGCCTGTGCCGACTCTGATGAGGCGTGATCAACCCATCACGTCTCATCCGACCCGCACACGATGTGGAGTTTGTCGACATGCAGCTCACCCGCTCGCGTATGTCCAGGTTCGCAGTCCTCGGGGCCACCGCCACCGCCGCACTCGCGTTCGCCACGGGCCCCGCCTCTGCCGCGGCGGCCCTCTCGCTCAGCCAGGCCACAGGCCTCTCCGACGGCCAGTCGGTCACCGTGAACGGCACCGGCTTCGCCGCCGACGCCGAGGTCGGCCTCGCCCAGTGCGCCGATGGCCTCATCTGTTCCACCGCGGTGGTCACGGCCGCCGACGCCAACGGCGCCATCCAGCACTCGCTCCCCGTGAACAAGACCTTCACGGCCACGGACTGGAACACCGGCGCCAGCGTCGCCGTGGACTGCGCCGTGGACCAGTGCCGCGTCGTGGCCTGGACCGAGGCCACCGGCCAGGTCGCCTCGAACATCTCCTTCAGCTGAGGTACGCGGGCGCCACCGGGTTCCTGCCCGGAGCGCCCGCCGGCCGCGCGGGGACCCCGCGCGGGGACGGCACCCCTCGTACGGCCGCCCGCCGCGCAGCGACCCTGCACGGCGGCCCAGCATCCCGTACGGCCCCGATCACGCGGCGATCCCGCGCGGATTCCCCACCTACCGGCACCTCGACGAACTCCGGCCGGCCGCACGGTGACCCCCTGCGGCCCCTGGCCCACCGAACTCGCGCGCACCACCAGCCCCTCGCGCACCGCCGACCGTGCGGCAACCCCGTGCGGGAGCCGGCCCCCGGCAACCACACCAGCACCTCCCGTACGGCACACCAGCCGCCTCTACGGGAGGTGCTCGTGCGTCGCCGGGAGCCGACCGCGGCACGGGCACCGGCAGCAGCGGCCGGCCCGGCCCCTCCAGCGGGAGCCGAGCTCCGGTTGAGCGCCCCGGCCGACTGTTGCGATGGAAGGAGTCGCTGTGAACGGTACGCACGGAGGCGACCGCGAAGGTTCGCCGGACCCTCTTGGGCCGCCGCTGACGGCGGCCCTCCTGCCCTGCCTGGAACTCCGGGAATCCCCCCTGACTTTCCGGGACGACACCCGGCCCGCCGCCGTCACCGACACGGTGACGCCGCGGGCCGGCCGTCCCCGTCCGCCGAGCGGAGTGTCCTTGTGAGCAGCGGACGCATGGAAATGTGCCTCGTCGGCGCCGGACCGCGCGGACTGTCCGTCCTGGAACGCCTCTGCGCGCACGAGCGGAAGTCCCCCCGCTGGGACCGCGTCATCGTGCACGTCGTCGACCCCGACCCGGCCGGGTCCGGCCGCGTGTGGCGGCCCTCGCAGTCCCGGCACCTGCTGATGAACACCGTCGCCTCGCAGGTCACGGTCTACACCGACGACAGCGTACGCATCGACGGACCGCTGGAGGAGGGCCCGAGCCTGTACCAGTGGGCCAAAGCCCTCGGCCCCAGCGCGCTCACCCCAGGATCGGGCGTCGCGTACGACGACGAGACCCTCGCCGAGGCACGCGACCTGGGGCCGGACACCTACCCCACCCGTGCCCTCTACGGCCAGTACCTGACCTGGGTGTTCCGGCAGGTCACCGCCAACGCGGCCGCGCACGTCACCGTGCATGTGCACCCCCTGCGGGCCGTCGGCGTGGAGGACCGTGAGGACGGCCCCGCCGGCGCGTGCCCGCAGACCGTGGTGCTGGAGGACGGCACCCGCCTGACCGGGCTGTCCGCGGTGGTGCTGGCCCAGGGACACGTACCGGCCCGGCCCACCGCCACCGAGCGGGAGTTCGCCGCCTTCGCCGCCCGGCACTGCCTCGCCTACATCGCCCCGTCCAACCCGGCGGACGTGGACCTGTCGTCCATCCCCCCCGGCGAGAGCGTGCTGCTGCGCGGGATGGGCCTGAACTTCTTCGACTACCTGGCGCTGTTCACGCACGCCCGAGGCGGTGTCTTCGAACGCGTCGAGGGCCGTCTCGTCTACCGCCCCTCGGGCCGGGAGCCGCGCCTGTACACCGGCTCACGGCGCGGCGTGCCCTACCAGGCGCGCGGTGACAACGAGAAGGGCGCCCACGGCCGCTGCTTCCCCCGGCTGCTGACCGCCGAGCACATCGCCGCGCTGCGCGGCGAGGCCGGCCGCCGCGGAGGCATCCGCTTCACCGCCGACCTGTGGCCCCTGATCTCCAGGGAGGTGCAGAGCCTCTACTACGAGCGGCTGCTGGCCTCCCGTACCGGCTCCGCCGCGGCCGCCGAGTTCGCCACGCGCTATCTGCACGCCGAATCCGGCGAGGCCGGGGAGGCGCTGCTGGACGAGGCCGGCATCGGCGCGGACGAGCGCTGGGACTGGGAGCGCGTCGCCCGCCCCTACGGAACGCACGGCTTCCGCGACCTGCCCGCCTTCCGCACCTGGCTGCGCGGCCACCTCGACGAGGACGTACGCCGGGCCCGTGAGGGCAACGTCAGCGGACCGGTCAAGGCCGCCCTGGACCTGCTGCGGGACCTGCGCAACGAACTACGCCTCGCCATCGACCACGGCGGGCTCGACGCCGCGTCGCACCGCGACGAGCTCGACGGCTGGTACACCCCGCTCAACGCCTACCTGTCGATCGGCCCGCCCGCCATTCGCATCGAGGAGATGGCCGCGCTGATGGACGCCGGCATCCTCGAGGTCACCGGCCCCGGAATGCGCGTCGCCGCCGACGACGGGGCCCCGGAGGGCCCCGGCTTCGTCGCTACCTCCGCCGAACTCCCCGACGTCCGGGTGCGGGCCGGCGTGCTGATCGAGAGCCGGCTGCCGGACACGGACCTGCGGCGCACTGCGGACCCGCTGATGGAGCGGCTGCTGCGCACGGGCCAGTGCCGCCCGTACCGCATCACCGGAGCGGACGGCGAGCACTACGAGACCGGCGGCCTCGCCGTCTCGGAGCGGCCCTACCACGTGCTGGACGCCCAGGGAGTGCCGCATCCGCGCCGCTTCGCCTACGGGGTGCCCACCGAGTCCGTGCACTGGGTCACCGCGGCCGGCATCCGGCCCGGCGTCGGCTCGGTCACCCTGGAGGACTCCGACGCCATCGCCGGAGCCGTCCTCGGCCTGCCCGCACTGCCGGATGCGACCGTACGACTGGCGGCACCGGCCCGCGGCGTGGCACGCGCCACGGTCACGAACACCGGCGCCGGAGCGCCGGCGTGAGCGCGACGGGCGGTCCTTCGGCCGCCGCCGGCTGCCTCGGCGCCCACCTGGACTCGGGACTGCTCTCCCCGGTCCGGGCGGGAACCCCCGTCGAAGCGGCGGTCGGCGACACCGCCTGGCTCCAGGGGATGCTCGACGCGGAGGCGGCCCTGGCCCGCGCCCAGGCGCGCTGCGGCACCATCCCCCCGGCCGCGGCCGGGGAGATCACGGCCGCGGCGCGCGCGGAACACCTGGACGTACGCGAACTGGCGCTGGCCGCACGTGAGACGGCCAACCCGGTCGTCGGCCTGGTCAAGGCGCTGACGGCGGTCGTGGCCGCCCGCTCGCCCGAAGCCGCCGAGTACGTCCACCGCGGCTCCACCAGCCAGGACATCTTCGACACCGGCGCCATGCTGGTCGCCGCGCGCTCCCTGCGCCTGATCGGCGCCGATCTGCGGACCGTGGCCGATGCCCTCGCCGAGCTCGCCGTCACCCACCGCGACACGGTGATGGCGGGCCGCACGCTCGCCCTGCACGCCGTACCCACCACGTTCGGGCTGAAGGCGGCGGGCTGGCGGCAACTGGTCCTGGAGGCCGCCGAGCGCCTGGAGCGGGTCGTGGACGGCGGGCTTCCCGTCTCGCTGGGCGGCGCGGCCGGCACCCTGGCGGGCTACCTCCAGTACGCGGACCCGGACGCCGACCCGGCGGACGTGCTCGAGGACCTGCTCACCGCCTTCGCGGACGAGACCGGCCTGGCCGTCCCCGTGCTGCCCTGGCACGCGCTGCGCACCCCCATCGCCGACATCGCGGCGGTCCTCGGCCACACCGTCGGCGCCCTCGGCAAGATCTCCGCGGACGTGCTGGTGCTGACCCGCACCGAGACCGGCGAAGTGGCCGAGCCGTCGGTGGCGGGCCGCGGCGCGTCCTCGGCGATGCCCCACAAGCGCAACCCCGTCCTAGCGACACTGATCCGCTCCGCCTCCCTCCAGGTCCCCGCGCTGGTCTCCGTCCTGGTGCAGTGCCTGCCGGCCGAGGACGAACGCTCGGCAGGCGTCTGGCACGCGGAGTGGCAGCCGCTCCGCGAGTGCCTGAGGCTGACCGGCGGCGCCGCGCACACGGCCGTCGAACTGGTCCGGGGACTCACCGTCCACACCGAACGGATGCGGGACAACCTCGGGGCGACCGGCGGGCAGATCGTCTCCGAACGCGTCTCGGCCGTCCTCGCGCCCCGCCTGGGCAAGGCGGCCGCCCAGGCACTGCTGACACAGGCATCGCTGCGCGCGGCCGAGACCCACCGGCCGCTGGCCGACGTCCTGGCCGGGCTGCCGCAACTGCACGCCGCCTTCACCCGGGACGAGCTCGCCGCGCTGCTCGACCCGGCCGGATACACGGGAGTGTCAGGGCCGCTCGTCGACCGGGCGCTGGCCCACCTTCACCGTTGAAATGGGGACAAGAACATGGGCAACACCGATACGGACGTGATCATCGTAGGAGCCGGTCCCGTCGGGCTCATGCTCGCCGGTGAACTGCGCCTGGCCGGGGTGGACTGCGTCGTCCTGGAGCGGTCGACGGAGCCTACGGACCAGTCGCGCGCCCTCGGCTTCACCGCCCGCACGATCGAGACGTTCGACCAGCGCGGGCTGCTGCCCCGCTTCGGTGGCTTCGACACCATCCCCATCGGCCACTTCGGCGGCGTCCCCCTCGACTACCGCGAGATCCAAGGCGGCTCGTACGGTGCCAAGGGCGTCCCCCAGTCCCTGACGGTGGCCGTCCTGAACGAATGGGCCCAGGAACTCGGCACCGACATCCGCCGCGGCTGGGAGGTCGTCGACCTCCACACCTACGACGAAGCCGTGGAGGTGGACGCCCACTCGCCCGAAGGCCCCGTGCGGCTGCGCGCCAGGTACCTGGTGGGCTGCGACGGCGGCCGCAGCACCATCCGCAAGAAAGCGGACATCGGCTTCCCCGGCCACGACGCACGGATCGAGATGTGCTTCGCCGAGGTCACCGGGGTGCGGGTCCGCCCCCGCCCCAACGGCGAGCGCGTACCCGGCGGCATGGTCCTCGCCTTCCAGCAAGGTCCCGACACCTTCCGCGTCACCTACTACGAGAAGGGCGCCGTCCCCCGCCAGGGTGAGACGATGCCGAGCTTCACGGAGGTCGCCGACGCCTGGAAGCGTCTCACCGGCGAGGACGTCCACGGCGGAACCCCGCGCTGGATCGGCCGGTTCACCGACCAGAGCCGCCAGGCGAGCGAGTACCGGCGCGGCCGGGTCCTGCTGGCCGGCGACGCGGCCCACATCCACCTCCCCATCGGGGGCCAGGGCATGAGCGCGGGCATTCAGGACGCCGTCAACCTCGGCTGGAAGCTGGCCGCCGAAATCCACGGTACCGCCCCCGCCGGGCTCCTCGACACGTATCACAGCGAGCGGCACCCCGTCGGCGCCCGCGTGATCGTCAACACCCTCACCCAGCGGGCCCTGTACCTCAGCGGCGAGGAGATGCAGCCGCTGCGCGACCTGTTCGGCGAGCTCTCGGCCTCCGAGGACGTCCGCCGCCACCTGATCGGCATGGTCACCGGCCTGGACATCGTCTACGAGGTCGGGCCCGGGGACCACCCGCTGCTCGGCCGGCGCCTGCCGGACCACGAACTCATCGGCCTGGCCGACAGGAACGGCGAGCACGCCGAGCACAAGACCACCGCGTTCGAGCTGCTGCACAAGGCCCGCGGACTGCTGCTCGACCTGACCGGCGACCCCGCGCTGCGCGCGGCCGCCGCCCCGTGGGCCGACCGCGTCGACACCATCGCCGCCCGTCCCCACGAGGCCGGCGAGAACAACCCGTTCACCGGCGCCGACGCGCTGCTGGTCCGCCCGGACGGATACGTCGCCTGGGCCGGCGCCGGCGCGGCACAGCCGCACGGCCTCGTGGAATCCCTCACCCGTTGGTTCGGCGAGCCGACCGGTGCCACGCCCACCCGGGAGGTCTGAGATGCCCGACACGAAAATCGCCCTCGTCACCGGCGCCAACAAAGGGCTCGGCCTGGAGACCGCCCGCCGACTGGGCGAGCAGGGCGCCGTCGTCCTGCTCGGTGTGCGCGACGAGGCCCGCGGCAAGCAGGCCGCCGACACGCTGGTGGCCAAGGGCCTGAAGGCCCAGGAGCTGCGCCTCGACGTGACGGACGGCGCCTGCGTCGCCGACGCCGCCCGGGAGATCGACGAGCGGTACGGCCGCCTCGACATCCTCGTCAACAACGCCGGCATCACCGGCGGCTTCTTCGGACCGCCCAGCGGGGCCACTGCCGAGCAGCTGCGCGAGGTCTACGACACCAACGTCTTCGGCGTCGTGACGGTGACCAACGCGATGCTGCCGCTGCTGCGCCGGTCCTCGGCCGGCCGCATCGTCAACATGTCCAGCAACGTGGGCTCGCTCGGCCTCAACGCGGACCCGGACGGCGAGTTCCGGCAGTACAACGTGGTCGCGTACCAGTCCTCCAAGACCGCCCTGAACGCGATCACCCTCGCGTATGCCAAGGAACTGCACGGCACGACCGTCAAGGTCAACGCCGCCAACCCCGGCTTCACCGCCACCGACATGAACAACCACCGCGGCCACCAGACGGTCGAGCAGGGCGCCGTCATCGCCGTCCGGCTGGCCCTGCTCGGCCCCGACGGCCCGAGCGGCACCTCCCAGGACGAGAACGGCACCGTCCCCTGGTAGCCGACCGGCCGGCTGTTCGACCGCGGACCTGCCGTGGTTGAACAGCCGGCCGGGCGTGGTCGGCGCCCGGGCTGGGACGCAGCCCGTCCACTGTCAGTCGGGATCCACCGCAACAGCACCACGGACCCCCGTGGTCAGCGGCACGATCGTCCCCACGCGGCCTGGGCCCGTGCCGACGCCCGCCGGCGCCGCCCTGAGGTGGGCAAGATCGCGCGGGGAGGGCTCGGCCGTGCTGCCTTACGGGTGCACCGTCGCCGTGCCGCTCCGTCAGCCGGTGACGTACTCAACCAGCACCGGCCCGAGCACCTCCGGCAGCACCCTGTGCCATACGCCCGGCAGCTCCAGGCGCCGGCCGTTCGGCAGCGCGGCCGCCGTCGCCGCCGTCGCCGTCAGGAGCCAGTCGCTGGTGGCGTCGCTGTTGATGAGCAGCGTCTCCACCTCCGTCCTCGCCAGCCGCTCGACCGGGATCCGGCCGTCACCCATCACGGCCGTGTCGTAGGGGAGGGTGTGCGCCAGCGCCTCGTTGCCCGGCCAGATCGGGCTGGCCTGCCAGTCCGCGATCCACTCGGGCGGGAAGCCCACGTGCTCGGCCAGGAAGTACACGACGGCCTCGCCGCGCTTCTCCTCGTCCAGCAGCGCCTGGAGCTTCTCCGCGAAACCCTCCTCCGGCTTGCGGAACCCCTCCACCCGGTAGGGCGGCTCGAGCAGCGCCAGCTTCCGCATCGGGACACCGGCCATCGCCGCTTCAAGCGCCAGGATCGCGCCGCTGGACCCGCCGAAGACCACCGCGTCGCCGCCGGTCGCCTCGATCACCGCGGCCAGGTCCTCCACCTCGCGCTCGACCGCGTACGCGGGGGAGTCACCGCTGTCGCCGCGCCCGCGCCGGTCGTAGGCGTAGACGGTGCAGTGGGAGGTCAGCTCGGGAAACATCGGGTCGAAGGCCGTGTGATCGCGAAATCCACCGCCGAGCAGCACGATCGGGGGGCCCTCGCCGGTCTTCTTGTAGGCGATCGTCGTGCCGTCCCGGGAAACGACCTTGTGCATCACACTCTCCTGTCGAATCGATGTGGAATGACAAGGCTCGAGATAATTCTCCCCAGCTTTCCATGCCAGCCTCCGGGAAAGTACTCATGGATTTCGGCCGGTGTCAACCAGGAAATCATTGTCCGAAAAAGCGGGACGCGAAAGGTTGTGGGCGCCGCCCGGCCGACCTACTCTCCCCGCATATCTCGATATGGACAGGTCACGGAGACCGATTCGGCGAATTCGCTTGTCGAGACACAGTCGGATTGACCCCGTACCGGAGCGAACCCACGGCTGGTCCCCAACCGACAAGGCAGGATTCATGACCTCCCAGACCCGCACAGCCCTGGTCGTCGGCGGCGGCATCGCCGGCTCGATCGTCGCGATGGCCCTGCGCAAGGCCGGGATCGAGGCCACCGTCCACGAGGCGTACCGCACCACGGCCGACGGGATCGGCGGCGGGCTCAGCCTCGCCCCTAACGGGGTCAACGCCCTCGACGCCATCGACGTCGGTGAGGCCGTGCGCCGGGTCGGCATCCCGATGCGCGGAACCGTCCTGCACAGCGGGGACGGGAACGTGCTCGGCGAACTCTCCTTCCCCGCCGACCTGCCCCCCTCGCGGTTCATCTGGCGCGGCGACCTCTACCGGACGCTGTACGACGAGGCGACCCGCCGGGGCATCCGCACCCTCCACGACAAGCGGCTGATCGGCGCGGAAGAGACCGCCGACGGCGTCACCGCCCACTTCGACGACGGGACGCGGGCCACCGCCGACATCCTGATCGGCACCGACGGCATCCGCTCCACGGTCCGGACGCTCATCGATCCGGCCGCGCCGCAGCCGCAGTACGCCGGACTGCTCGGCTTCGCCGCCCAGCTCGGCGACACCGGCCTGGCCCCCACCCAGGGCAAGCTGCATGTCCACTACGACACCCGGGCCTCCTTCGGCCACCTGGTGCACGCGGACTCCTCCGGTGGCTGGTTCGTGAACCTGCCCCACCCCGAGCCGATGACCCTGGACCAGGCCCGGGCGGTGGGCAACGAGGAATGGCTGACCGTCCTGCGTGAGGCGTTCACCGGCGACGACCGCTCCCCGGCGGTGGACATGCTGGCCAGCACCGGCCCAGCCGACCTGCTGATCACGGGCCCGCTCGAGACCATGCCGACCGTGCCCACCTGGAGCCGCGGCCGGATGGTGCTGGTCGGCGACGCGGTCCACGCGGCCTCCCCGAGCTCCGGCCAAGGTGCCTCGCAGGCCGTCGAGAGCTCCGTCCAGCTCGCCCGCTGCCTGCGTGACCTGCCGTACGAGGAGGCGTTCTCCGCGTACGAGGAGCTGCGCCGGGCCCGGGTCGAGCGGATCATCGAGAACGCCACCCGCACCAACGCCAGCAAGGCCGGCGCCCGCGGCGGCAGCGACCTGAAGCCGGCGAACATGGACTGGCAGTTCACCTACCGCATCGACTGGGACACTCCGGTCACCGCCCGAGCAGACGCGTAATCGGGGCCGAAACCCTTTGCCGTCGATTCCCCCTCGAAAGCAACTCGAGAACGGTCGGAGAACGACTCGAATTGCGGTGGAATATCAGTGGCACCGCACCTTTCCGTATGCTGAAATCAACTATTGAGGAAGTCGTACTGTGGCATGATGACCGGTACATCGACGCTCGATGTCGTAGGCAGCTTTGTCTTCACGCAGGAGGGCGGAAAGTGAAAACTCGCGTCATTGTTGTCGGCGCCGGTCCGGTAGGACTGATGCTTGCGGGTGAACTCATGCTGGGCGGTGCGGACGTCACCCTCTACGACAAGCTGCCTTCCCCGTCGGGGGAATCACGCGCTCTCGGATTCACCCGCCGCGTTGCCGAGGTCTTCGATCAGCGCGGCCTGCTGACCCGGCTCGGCTCCTACCGCCAGGGACAGAACGGCCACTTCGGCGGGGTGGGCATCGACCTCGGCATGCTGGACGAGAGCCACCACGGCGTCCTGGGCCTGCCCCAGGCGCGTACCGAGGAAATGCTCGGCAACTGGCTGACCGAGCTGGGCGTACCGGTGCGGCGCGGCTACGAGCTCCGCGACTTCCACGAGACCGAGGACGGCATCGTGGCCGGCTTCGAGGGCCCCGACGGCCGCCACGAGGCCGAGGCCGCGTATCTCGTGGGCTGCGACGGCGGCCAGAGCACCGTCCGCGCCCTGGCCGGCATCGAGGCGCCCGGGTGGGAGTCCACACGCGGGATGTACATGGCCGACGTCACCGGCGTCGAACTGCCCCAGCGGCCCACCGGCAAGCACGTGCGGGGCGGCCACATGATCCTGTCCGTCAGCCTCGGCGACGGCTACTACCGGATTTTGATCCACGACCGCGGCCTGCCACCCCATCCGGACACCGCCACCCTGACGTTCACCGACGTCGCCGACGCCTGGCAGCGGATGACCGGCCAGTCCATCCACCACGGCAAGGCCCGCTGGATGGCCGCCTTCAGCAACGGCGCCGGCCTGGCCACCGACTACCGGCGCGGCCGGGTCCTGCTCGCCGGCGACGCTGCCCACGAGACCCCGCCGCTCGCCGGATGGGGTCTGGCCACCGGCATCCAGGACGCGGTCAACCTCGGCTGGAAGCTGGCCGCGGTCGTCAGCGGATCGGCACCCGAGAGCCTGCTCGACACCTACCACTTCGAGCGCCACCCGCTCGGTCAGCAGCTGCTGCGCAACACGCACGCGGGATCGACGCTCTACCTCAGCGGCGAGGAGATCGACCCGCTGCGCGACGTCATGACCGAACTGATGACCGACAAGAACGTGGCGGCCCACTTCGCCGGCATGATCAGCGGACTGGGCGTCCGGTACGACATGGGCTCCGGCTCCGGCAGCCATCCGCTGCTCGGCCGACGCCTGTCCCCTGACCGGGAACTGCAACGGCCCGACGGCAGCCGTACCCGGGTCACCGAACTGCTCCACGCGGGCCGGGCCGTACTCATCACCACCGACGGCTGCGGCGAGGCGGCCCGCCTCGCCGCAGCCTGGTCCGACCGCGTCGACCTCGTCACCGGAAGCTGGGTCCCGGTGGAGAGCGACAGCCTCCTGAACGCCGTGCCGGACTCGGCCCTGGTCCGTCCCGACGGCTACATCGCCTGGGCCGCGCCCGACGGCGGTGACCTGTCCGACGCGCTGGACCGCTGGCTCGGCACGGCGCGGGCCACCGCCAACGCCTAGCAACGAACAGCAAACACCCGACACACACCAACGAAAGAGGAGACACGGGAGCGATGACCTCACCCATCCTGGTCACCGGCGGCACGGGCAATCTGGGGAGCCACGTCGTCCCCCTGCTGCGAGCGGCCGGCCGCGACGTACGCATTCTCGCCCGCACCCCGCGCAACAACACCGAGGGGATCGAGTTCTTCTCCGTCGACCTGATGAAGGACGAGGGCATCGACGCGGCTCTCACCGGCGTCGAGACGGTGCTGCACCTGGCCGGTGGTACGAAGGGTGATGACAAGGTCACCCAGAATCTGGTCACCGCCTCGAAGCGAGCGGGGGTGAAGCACCTGGTCTACATTTCGGTGATCGGCGCGGACACCATGCCGCTGGGCTGGTTCAAGACACAGCTCGACGCCGAGAACGCGGTGACGCAGTCGGGGATTCCGTGGACGATGCTCCGTGCGGCGCAGTTCCACGACATCGTCCTGACGATGGGCGAGAAGATGTCGAAGATGCCCGTCATCCCCGCCCCCGGTGGCCTCCAGTTCCAGCCGGTGGACTCACGCGAGGTCGCTGCCCGCCTGGTGGAGCTCACCCTCGGCACCCCGGCCGGACGCGTAAAGGACATCGCGGGCCCGAAGGTCTACCCGCTGGGCGACCTGCTGCGCAGCTACCTCCACGCCACCGGCAAGAAGCGCCCGCTGCTCCCGATCCGGATGCCCGGGAAGGCAGGCAAGGCCTACCGCGCCGGTGACAACCTGGCCCTGACCGGAACCCAGGTCGGCAAGGGCACCTGGGAGGAGTTCCTGGCCGAGCGCGTCAGCTAGGAGCCTCCTACGGCAAGCGAGCGGCCGGGGCCTCGTCGGTAGGGGCCCCGGCCGCTCGCGTGCTCGCACGCGGGCACGCGGGCACGCGGATGTGCCCGGACCCTCGACAACCGGTCCGGGCACACGAACAGTCGGCTGAAGAGCCGAGGCTAAGCCCCCTGACCGGTCTTCTCGTAGAAGCCGTCCTCGTGGATCGCCTCCACGACGACCTCCTGGCCCTGGGCATCCAGCCACTCCGCACGCAGCCGCGCCGCCTCGTCGTCCGCCTGGGACGCCGGAACCAGACGGCCGTCGGGGGTCAGACGCTGCGGTGTATCGCCGCACGGCCGCCAGTCGAACTTTGCCGCGATCTTGAACAGGTCCTCCTGCGTCAGCGGACCACCGTTGTCCTTCTCCGCCTGGAGCGCGGTGGGGTGGTAGTTCTCGTACCCCCCCGGCATGTGCAGCGTGAGAAAGTGCGCACCCTCCCCGGGCGGGGTCGCCCAGGTGTGCCGGGTCCCGCTGGTGATGTACGCCATGCTGCTCGGCCCGAGCTCCACGACCTCGTCGTCCAGCGCGACGACGAGCTTGCCGGAGACGACGAAGTAGGTCTCCGTGGACTCCGCGTGCGTGTGCAGCGGCGGACCCGACCAGGCCGGCCCCTGCCGCGTCTCCACCAGCGACGCCGCACCGTCGGTCATGTTGTTCGACAGCACGATCTCGAACCCGCGGCGGCCTTCCGGCCGGTCTCCGGGGTGAACGACGTGGGTCATGGGGCCCTCTCTCACTTCGACATGTCAAGCACCCCTCATCTAAGCGAGACCACCCCCCGTCCAACTGCGGTCACATAGCAACAGTTGAACACGAATCAGCCGAACTCCGGCGATACTCGACCAGCCCTCGGTCCGCTCTCCATGGCAACACCGAAGGTCGGTGCACAGGCAGAGAGGAACGCGAGCGGCGCTGCACCAATGGGTGCAGCGCCGCCGGGGTGAGCAGGGGTCAGGACACAGCCTTGAGGTTCTGGCGGCGCTTGGCATTCTCGCGCTGCCGGCGCTTCTCAGAGAGCTGGTCCTGGTAGGCCGTGACGGCCTGGCGGTAGTGCTCCACGAAGCTGGAGGAGTTCAGGCGCTGGCCCTTCGGCATCTCCTTGACGGCCGCGACGGCGTCCTCGGGGGAGAGGTAGGCGGCCAGCATCGGGTTGAGCTGGTAGACGCCGGCGCGCTGCTTCTTCACCAGCTGCGCCAGGTCCAGGTCGCGCAGAGCCGCGTTCACCGTGGCCCGGCTCAGTCCGAGCATCTGCGCGAGGGTGACCTGGTCGACCTCGATCCGCCCACCCGGCTCGCTGTGGGCGCGCATCTTCAGCAGCACGCGGTACGCCGCGGGCAGCAGGTCCAGGTCGGCGACGATCCCCTCCGCGTTCACCGCGGCAAAATGCAGACCACTCACTGTCCGGCCCCCTTCTCCTTCTGCTGCGCCCGCTCAGCGCGGCGCTCAGCACGAATTTTCGCCCGTTCCTCGCGCATCTGCTCAATCTCCTGACGCATCCGCTCCAGCGACGGAAAGCGCACCAGGTCGGGCAGCGCCTCGTCCGACCGGATCTTCGCGATCGTCTCGTGCTGGTCGACTCGGACGTACCGAGCTTCCATGGTCTCCGTGCCCGGGATGAACTCTGCAACCCGGTAGGAGTACGGCGGGTTGAACTGGTAGATACCGCGCTTCACCCGGAACACGATCCCGTGGGACATGACCTCCTGCAGCGCCTCGTTCACCTTGGTCCGAGCGACGTCCAGGACGATCGCCATCTCGTCCTGAGTCAGCGGGATGCGTCCGCCGGCCTTCTGGCACGCGATCATCAGCAGGATCAGCCGCAGCGGCAGTGCCTCGCGGAAGAACTGCGCGATGACCAGGAAGAACTCCAGGCTGTCCATGGAGAAGGCGTTCGGCTCGTCCGGGGGCCCGTAGAACTCCAGCGGCTTCCGCTCGCTGTCCAGCGTGAGCTTGCGGCCGGGGTAGGCGCGGGCCACGTCGTCCAGGTCCTTGACGGGCCGCAGCGGCTGGTTCCAGGCGTCGGACGGATCCCCCAGCGGCAGCTTCGGCTGCGGCGCCCCACGGGGGCTTGTGCGGCGGCGCTGCGGCTCTGTCGGCACGAGGCTGCTCTCCAAGCTGTTGATCTCTGCGACGCGAAGCAGTATGTCACCTGTGCTTGACATGGATGTCGCTTCGACACGACATGCCGCACGCCTTGCGTCCCCCAGGAGGGACAGATCTCTCCTGACCGTCGGACGGTCCCCACGCGGAACACATCCGCTTCCTGATGTCGCCTCCAGTTGACATGCGGCACTAGATCATGTCGCGTACAGTTGACACGGGACGGTCGATGTGCCCCCTCAGCCGGGACACATCGACGTCGATACGTCCCCTCAGCCGGTACATATCTCGCGATCTTCGACGCTCTGACCTGGGGTTTCTTGATCTCGCCTATATCAGTGGCTGAGGTCCCCCCACAGCGGCCCGTGTGGGCGCTCCTCCTCAGTGACCTTCACGGCCCTCTGAGTGATCACCCCCAGCGGCAGCGAGCTCTGACCCGCCTGTCTACATTTCACAGCGTTCCCCCTGCGATATTCCGAAACTGTATTTCTCAAATCGCACGCGATTTCTCCATTCATGCGAGGCTGCATGTCAAAAACGTTCTGCAAACCCTCTTCTACCTGGTGAAGGTGGTTCGCACTCATTCCAGTCTTAATCCAGCTGCTATATTTGAAGCGCGTTCCCCATTGCCCGACTCGCCCCTCTCCCGTCCCTGTTCTCACGGTCACCCGCCCGACTACCTGTCACCCCCGGCTCCTTCCTGCTCGCTGTTCGGGCCGCAGGCCCATGGGTGGGCCGCGCGAAGCGTGGCACGCCTTACTCGCACGGGGAGTTGGCGGGTTCGCCCAGTGTGGCTGGAGCGCAGCGGAAGCCACGGGCCGGCCGGAGGCCGGCCCTGGCCCGCAACGCGGGCCGGACACCCGGCGGGTGGCGGCAGGAGAGCGGGAGAG
>NZ_JBEXSI010000064.1:0-37264 GCF_040613515.1 Streptomyces sp. NPDC006261 | reverse complement strand
ACACCCAAAACCCCAAAAACGATTTTTGTGATTTTGTCTGTGTTTTAAAATGTTTTGATATACCTATCTACCGTATCCGTATCGGCCCGGCACTCCGCGGAGTGCCGGGCCGATCCGTTGTCAGTGGCGTAGGGCAGCATCGAAGGTGTGAGACCCGCGCCGACCATCCTCCACCTGGACATGGATGCCTTCTACGCCTCGGCGGAGCAGGCGGCCAAGCCCAGCCTGCGCGGGAAGGCGGTCGTGGTTGGCGGCCTCGGCCCCCGTGGGGTCGTCGCGACCGCCTCGTACGAGGCACGGCTCCTGGGGGTGCACTCCGCGATGCCGACGGCCCAGGCCAGACGGCTGGCGCCGAACGCTGCCTATCTGGTGCCCCGTTTCTCGCTGTACCGGTCGGTGAGCGAGCAGGTGATGGAGCTCCTGGGGCGGCTATCGCCGCTGGTGGAGCCGCTGAGCCTGGACGAGGCCTTCGTCGACCTGGAGGCGGGCGGGGTCGCGGACAGCGCGGTCTCGGCCCGGAGGACGGGGGAGCGGCTGCGTACCGCCATCCGGGAGGTGACCGGGCTGAGCGGGTCGGTCGGGCTCGCCGGTTCGAAGATGCTCGCCAAGATCGCCTCCGAGCAGGCCAAGCCGGACGGCCTGGTGCTCATCGAGCCGGGCACCGAGCGCGAGCTCCTGGCGCCTTTGTCCGTACGGACGCTGCCGGGCGTCGGGCCCGCCACCGGGGACCACCTCCGGCGCGCCGGGATGACCACCGTCCACGATCTCGCGGAGGCGGGCGAGGCGGAGCTCGTACGGCTGGTCGGCAAGGCGCATGGCCACGGGCTCTACCGGATGGCGCTCGGGCTCGACGACCGGCCGGTGGTCGCCGAGCGGGACGCCAAGTCCGTATCGGTCGAGGACACCTTCGATGTGGACCTGCACGACCGGGTGCGGGTGCGCGCCGAGGTGGAGCGGCTGGCCGTGCGGTGCGTGGAGCGGCTGCGGTCCGCCGACCGGTCGGGGCGCACGGTGGTGCTGAAGGTGCGCCGCTACGACTTCTCCACCCTGACCCGCTCCGAGACCCTCAGAGGCCCCACGGACGACCCCACGGTGGTCCGTGAGGCGGCCGCGAGGCTGCTGGAGGCGGTGGACACCACCGGGGGCGTACGGCTCCTGGGCGTGGGTGTCACGGGGCTCGCGGACTTCACGCAGGAGGATCTGTTCGCGCAGGCCGCGGACGCCCGGGAGCTGGCGGCGCGGTCCGAGGCACCCGAGAAGCCGGTCGCCGAAGAGGGCGGGGGGCCGGCGGACGAGGAGCCCGCGCGGGAGGGCGCCGAGCAGCTCGCCGCCCGGCGTTGGCCCGCCGGACACGACGTACGCCACGCGGTGCTCGGACACGGCTGGGTGCAGGGGAGCGGGGTGGGCCGGGTGACGGTCCGGTTCGAGGAGCCCGGGGGGCCGGTCGGCCGGGTCGTCACGTTCCGGATCGACGATCCGGAGCTGAGCCCGGCCGATCCCATGCCGCTGGTCCGCGACCCGGTCGACTACTCCTCCTGGCCGGCCAGTCTGCCGAAGTCACGGTCGGGGCCGGTCTCCGCCGCCGGCGGGGAGTCCAGGCCGTAATGGCGGTAGAGCTGAAGCTCCTGCTCCGGGGAGAGGTGCCGGCCGACGCCGAAGTCCGGGGCGCCCTTGATCAGCGCGCGGTCGAACGGGACCCGCAGCTCGTCCTCGACGAATTCGCTGGGTTCCAGCGGGACGAAGGCGTCCCGGCTGAACAGGCCGGTGCGGACGGCCGCCCACTCGGGCACGCCGGTCGCGTCGTCGAGATAGACCTCATCCACCGTTCCGATCCTGGTGCCCTTGCGGTCGAAGGCCTTGCGGCCGATCAGGCGGCGCGGATCGATGTCGGTCTGCACGGTGCCTCCCACTGGTCGCCACTGCCTCAAGGGTGGTCCCCTGTCACTTCAGGGTGATCCCCTGTCGCTCCACCAGCACCAGACAAGTGCAGATCCGTGGCGTCGGCCACTCGAGAACTCCACGGGGATGGCCGCTGGTAGGCTGGCAGGTGGCTGCTGACCCCGTGCGGGAGAGTCCTCCGGTGCGGAATCCGGAGGCGCCGAAGGAGCAAATCCTCCCCGGAATCTCTCAGGCCCCCGTACCGCGCGGACGAGGTCACTCTGGAAAGCAGGGCGGGTTCGTGCGGGCACATGCCGGGACGGACCGGACCCTCACCGACGGTGAAAGTCGGCACGCCCCCGGGCGGGCCGGTGAAGCTCTCAGGTTGAGATGACAGAGGGGGAGGCCGTTCGGGCACCCGCGCCGTGGTGCCCCTCGCAGGTCGTGACAGACCAGGAGGCCTCCACCATGACCCCCCGTCGCACTCCGCTCTCCCAGCTGGAGCAGGGCATTCCGTTCGAGCAGCGCCACATAGGGCCCGACGCCGGAGCCCAGGCGAAGATGCTCGCCCAGGTCGGCTACGGCTCCCTCGACGAGCTGACCGCCGCCGCGGTGCCCGACGTGATCAAGAGTGCGGAGGCCCTGAACCTTCCCTCGGCGCGCACCGAGGCCGAGGTGCTCGCCGAGCTGCGGTCGCTGGCCGACCGCAACAAGGTGCTCGCCCCGATGATCGGCCTCGGTTACTACGGCACCTTCACGCCACCCGTCATCCTGCGCAACGTCATGGAGAACCCCGCGTGGTTCACGGCCTACACGCCGTACCAGCCGGAGATCTCCCAGGGCCGCCTGGAGGCGCTGCTCAACTTCCAGACGATGGTCGCCGAGCTGACCGGGCTGCCCACCTCCGGCGCCTCTCTGCTCGACGAGGGCACCGCGGCCGCCGAGGCCATGGCGCTCGCCCGGCGCGTCGGCAAGGTGAAGAACGGCGTCTTCCTGATCGACGCCGACACCCTGCCCCAGACCATCGCGGTGATCCAGACCCGCGCCGAGCCGACCGGCGTCGAGGTCGTCGTCGCGGACCTCGGTGACGGCATCCCCGCCGAGATCGCCGAGCGCGGCGTCTTCGGCGTCCTGCTCCAGTACCCGGGCGCCTCCGGTGCCGTGCGGGCCATCGAGCCCGTCATCGAGCAGGCCCACGACCTGGGCGCGATCGTCACCGTCGCCGCCGACCTGCTGGCCCTCACGCTGCTCACCTCGCCCGGCGCGCTCGGCGCGGACATCGCGGTCGGCACCACCCAGCGCTTCGGCGTTCCGATGGGCTTCGGCGGTCCGCACGCCGGCTTCATGGCGGTCCGCGAGAAGTTCGCCCGCTCCCTGCCCGGCCGCCTCGTCGGCGTCTCCGTCGACGCGGACGGCAACAGGGCCTACCGCCTCGCCCTGCAGACCCGCGAGCAGCACATCCGCCGCGAGAAGGCCACCAGCAACATCTGTACGGCTCAGGTGCTGCTCGCCGTCATGGCCGGGATGTACGCCGTCTACCACGGCCCCGACGGACTGCGCACGATCGCCCGGCGCACCCACCGCTACGCCACGATCCTCGCCGAGGGTCTGCGTGCCTCCGGAGCCGACGTCGTGCACGGAGCCTTCTTCGACACCCTGACCGTCAAGGCGCCCGGCAAGGCTGCGGAGATCGTCGCGGATGCCCGCGAGCGCGGGGTCAATCTCCGCCGTGTCGACGCCGACCACGTCTCCATCGCCTGCGACGAGACCACCACCCGGGCCCAGCTCTCCGCCGTCTGGGCCGCCTTCGGCGCCGACGCCGACATCGAGGCGCTGGACGGCTCGGCCGCCGACGCGCTGCCGGATGCGCTGCTGCGCTCCGACGACATCCTGACCCACCCCGTCTTCCACCAGCACCGCTCCGAGACGGCGATGCTGCGCTACCTGCGCAAGCTCGCCGACCGGGACTACGCGCTGGACCGCGGCATGATCCCGCTCGGCTCCTGCACCATGAAGCTGAACGCGACCGCCGAGATGGAGTCCATCACCTGGCCCGAGTTCGGCGCGCTGCACCCGTTCGCCCCGGCCGAGCAGGCGCAGGGCTTCCTCACGCTCATCCGTGAGCTGGAGGAGCGCCTCGCCGAGGTCACCGGTTACGACGCCGTCTCCATCCAGCCGAACGCCGGCTCCCAGGGCGAGTTCGCCGGCCTGCTGGCGGTCCGGGCGTACCACCGGGCGAACGGCGACGACCAGCGCACCGTCTGCCTGATCCCCTCGTCCGCGCACGGCACCAACGCCGCGAGCGCGGTCATGGCGGGCATGAAGGTCGTCGTGGTGAAGACCGCCGACGACGGCGAGGTCGACATCGCGGACCTGCGGGCCAAGATCGAGCAGTACCGCGACGAGCTGGCGGTGCTCATGATCACCTACCCCTCCACGCACGGGGTCTTCGAGGAGCACGTCGCCGACATCTGCGGCGAGGTGCACGACGCGGGCGGCCAGGTCTACGTCGACGGCGCCAACCTCAACGCACTGGTCGGGCTCGCCAAGCCCGGCAAGTTCGGTGGCGACGTCTCCCACCTGAACCTGCACAAGACCTTCTGCATCCCGCACGGCGGCGGCGGCCCCGGCGTCGGCCCGGTCGGCGTCCGCGCGCACCTCGCCCCGTACCTCCCCAGCCATCCGCTCCAGCCCGCCGCGGGCCCGGAGACCGGCGTGGGCCCGATCTCGGCCGCCCCGTGGGGCTCGGCGGGCATCCTGCCGATCTCGTGGGCGTACGTCCGCCTGATGGGCGGCGAGGGGCTCAAGCGGGCCACACAGGTCGCCGTGCTGGCCGCCAACTACATCGCCAAGCGCCTGGAGCCGCACTTCCCGATCCTGTACAACGGCCCGGCCGGACTGGTCGCGCACGAGTGCATCGTGGACCTGCGGCCGATCTCCAAGGCGACCGGCGTCTCCATCGACGATGTCGCCAAGCGCCTGATCGACTACGGCTTCCACTCGCCGACCATGTCGTTCCCGGTGGCCGGCACGCTGATGATCGAGCCGACCGAGAGCGAGGACCTGGCCGAGCTCGACCGGTTCTGCGACACCATGATCGCGATCCGCGCCGAGATCGAGAAGGTCGCCTCCGGCGAGTGGAGCGCGGACGACAACCCGCTGGCCAACGCCCCGCACACGGCGGCCGCGCTCGGCGGCGACTGGGACCACGGCTACAGCCGCGAGGAGGCCGTCTTCCCGGCCGGGGTGTCCGCCGCGGACAAGTACTGGCCGCCGGTCCGTCGTATCGACGGTGCCTTCGGCGACCGCAACCTGGTCTGCTCCTGCCCGCCGCTGGAGGAGTACGACAACTGACGCTCAGGGGCATACGCCTGACATGCGTCGGGGCCGGTGCGGGGATCTCCCCGGGCCGGCCCCTTCTCCGTACAGCGCTGTTCCGTCCGCCCTCAGGCGGCTTTCACCACGCGGCCCGCCGCCGGCGGCCGGTGCGGTGCGATGATCTGCCCGTCCGGCAGTAGCTCGCCGGTGTCCTCGAAGAGCAGGACACCGTTGCACAGAAGGCTCCAGCCCTGTTCCGGGTGGTGTGCCGTCAGGCGGGCCGCCTCCCTGTCGGGGGAGTCGGCGGTGGGGCAGGGTGGCTGGTGCTGGCACATGGATGGGTTCTTTCGCTGCGTCGAGTCGAGTGTCCTGCGGCTGGATGAGAGGTTCATGGCCGCCCCCGTATCAGTCGGTCCGGTCCCAGTGTTGCCCTACGGGGGTGATTCCGCAGGGATTTCGCTGCAGCTCCCGTACTCCTCTCATGACGCATCACCCGCGCGGACGGTTCACCGCAACTGCACTGTCCCTTCGGGTGGTTCGGGGTGGCCGGTACGGGCTAGTCCGAGTGGGTAAGGGGGAGCCCCCGTCATGACCCGTTCCGTCACGAGGCGTTCGGGTCACCACGGGGGCCGGTCGTCCTCGGCCGCCGGTCAGGCGGAGCTGAGCAGCGGGCCGGGTGCCACGCGCAGGGTCATGACGGGCAGCAGATCGGCGACCCGGTGCGGCCGGTGCGCTGCGATGCCCGGTGGCGCCGGCGCCAGGGGTACCAGGACGTCGGTCGGGGCCAGTACCCCGCCGGAGGCGTCAGCGGCGCCGTCGTCGGGGTTGTCGTGCAGCCAGAGGGTGAGCATGTACAGCTCGGGGATGGAGAGAAGTCTCGCCTGGTACGCCGTGGGTGAGGCCTCCGCCTGGCGGACCGCGAGCTCCGTCGAGGCGAGATAGGGGCCCTCGAAGAAGTGCGAGAAGCTCCAGCCGTCCGGCGTGAGCAGGGTGTCCGCGGCGGCGATCGCCCGGCCTTCGCTCCGGATCAGGAAGCGCCAGGCCGCGAGGCGGGTTCTAGGTGCGGTCCTGGTCGGAGCGATCCGGTCCAGGACGTGCACGGGAAGCGGCAGTTCGGGGCTGAGCGGTCCCTGGACGGACCGGAGAGCGGATGTGCGAGCCTCGCGGACCGCGGTGGGAGAACCGAGGGCCGCGAGAACACTGCGCAGGGCGGGCGCGGGAGCCGAGGGGACATGCAGCGGCATAGTGGGTCGCCTCTCACTTGGAGACACGGTGATGCGTGGGCGGGTGCAGACGGCGCTGTCGGCGTGCGGGGCCAGAGGAGGCCTATGACGGGCCGGTTGCGTCAACTCTCTGCCTCGTCAGGCGAAGTTTATACGACACGTGTTCACCCAGTGTTTCCGCTAGCTGCCGGGGATATTTCGCGCAAGGCGACATCCGGACTTGGAAATGCGGTTTTCCTGGTGATTTGATCGGCCGTTTTCGGCTCCGGTCTGCGCCTCATTCGGCGGAGCGGTAGGCCGAAACTCGTCGGTGTTTCCACCACGCACTCTCCTGGTGAAAATGCCGCTCGCCGGGTGCCCCGGGAATGTGCCCCCGGTCTCCGTCAACCAGCCTACCGGGTTTCCGGGCGCCTGTGGGGCGTTACGGATCACTCCCACTGGGCATTATCGATCGTGATGCGCGCGGCCCGGTCGGCGGGCCGACCACTGGAGGAGGGACCCCTCGATGGGGGAGAAGGTCGTGGCGGGAGCCGTTGACCTGTCCGATCGGCAGGCATACCGCACCAAGCTGAACCAGTGCCTGGAGGGGCTGGGCAGACTCCTGGCGGAGCGGAGGTTCGACCGTCCCCGAAACCTGATGGGGCTGGAGATAGAGCTGAATCTCGCGGGCTCCGACGGCATGCCCCGGATGATGAATCAGGAAGTGCTCCAGCGCATCGCGAGCCGGGATTTCCAGACCGAACTCGGGATGTTCAATCTGGAAGTAAATATCGTTCCGCACCGGCTCGGCGGCCGGGTATTCGATCAGCTCTCGGAGGAGTTGCGGACCGGTCTCGCCTACGCCCACCGCAAGGCCGGTGAGGTGGACGCGGGGATCGTCATGATCGGAATCCTGCCCACGCTCGGCGAGCACGACGTGGTCTCGGCGAATCTTTCGGACGTGGACCGCTACACCCTGCTCAACGACCAAATGGCGGCGGCCCGGGGGGAGGATTTCACCCTGGATATCGAAGGCGTCGATCACCTGGTCTGTTCCTCGCCCTCGATCGCCCCCGAATCCGCCTGCACCTCGGTCCAGTTGCATCTGCAGGTGACGCCCGCGCGTTTCGCGGACGTGTGGAACGCCGCCCAGGCGATCGCCTCCGTCCAGATCGCGCTGGGCGCCAACGCCCCGTTCCTCTTCGGCAAGGAGCTCTGGCGGGAGTCCCGTCCCCCGCTGTTCCAGCAGGCCACCGACGTACGGCCGCCGGAGCTGGCGAACCAGGGGGTGCGGCCCAGGACCTGGTTCGGGGAGCGGTGGATCACCTCCGCCTATGAGCTCTTCGAGGAGAACCTGCGCTACTTCCCGCCGCTGCTCCCCATCTGCGACGACGAGGAGCCGCTGCGGGTCCTCGACGAGGGAGGGGTGCCGGAGCTTGCCGAGCTGGTCCTGCACAACGGGACGGTCTACCGCTGGAACCGCCCGGTGTACGGGATGGCCGGCGGCGTCCCGCACCTGCGGGTGGAGAACCGGGTCCTGCCGGCCGGGCCGACCGTCACGGACGTGATCGCCAACGCCGCCTTCTACTACGGACTCGTCCGGGCGCTCGCCGAGGAGTCCCGGCCGGTGTGGAGCAAGCTGCCGTTCGAGGCCGCGGCCGAGAACTTCACCGAGGCCTGCCGCCACGGCATCGATGCCGAACTGCTCTGGCCGCGCTCCGGCCGCGCCGGTGGACTGGCCAGGATCCCCGCCGTACAGCTCGTTCGGGAGGAGCTGCTCCCGCTGGCCGCGGCCGGTCTTGATGCCTGGCACATCGAGCCCGTCGACCGCGACCGCTACCTCGGGGTCATCGAGGAGCGCTGCAAGCGGCGGGTCAACGGGGCCTCCTGGCAGGTCGCCACGTACCACCGGGCGCTGGAGGCCGGGCTCGGCCCGGAGGCGGCGCTGGCGGCGACCACCCGGCGCTACGCCGAGCTGATGCACGCCGGGGAACCGGTGCACACCTGGCCGGTGGGGTTCCCGGCACCCTGAGGCAGGCTCGTACGGCGGCGTGCTTCCGTGCGGGGGCACGCGCTTCCGCACGAGGACGGGGGCGGCGTTCCGGTCGGGACGCCGCCCTCACTCCTGCGCGGCGCGTCCGTTCTGCCCGGCCGTCATGATGGCCTGGAGGATGACGGCCTGGATCTCCGCCGGGTCGCTCACCTCGTACCCGTCGCCCCCCGTGATCCGTGCGATCTCGGCCACCTCCTCGCGGTCGGCGTCCGGGCCCACCGCGATGGCGATGACCGGAACGGGACGCTCGGGATCGGCGAGCTCCTTGAGCTCAGCGATCAGCGCACTTCGGGAGATGCCGTTCTCGTCCTGGTCGGAACCATCGGTGAGGACCACCAGGGCGTTGAACTTGCCCTTCACATAAGCCGACCGGGCCTCCTTGTACGAGGCCAGCGTGGTGTCGTACAGCCCGGTCGCCCCGCCCGGCACGGGCTGCAGCCCGGCGAACGCCGCCGAGAGCTTCTCCCGGTGGGTGGAGCCTCCCTGGGCCGGGTCGCCCAGCCGGCGGGTCGGCATGAGCTTGCGGTAGTCCTTCTCTCCGTCCAGCGTGGTGGCGAACTCCCACAGGCCGATCTCGTCGTCCGCGGTGAACTGGGTGAGCGCCTGGATGAGGGATTCCTTGGTGACGTCCATCCGGGACTGACTGCGCCCCGGCACGAGCGTGGCCATGGAACCCGAGGCGTCGACCACCGTGGTCAGCCGGGCGCTCTGGACGGTGATCGTCCACATACCCAGCATCTCCTGGAGGTCCTTCGCCGACGGTGCCTCGGCCGCCGAAGCGGCGTACGGCTGCGGAGACTTGCCGCCCGCCGACGCGACCATGGTGTCCTCGGCCGCTCCGTCGGAGGGGCGGAACCCGTACCGGGCGAACACGGCCCGCGAGTTCTTGTCGTTGAGCAGGGTCATGAAGCGCAGGGCGGCCCGGGACTGGGCGAGGGTCAGCTTCTCCTCGTCGACCAGGGTGTACGGGTAGTCGAGCAGCGGGGTGCCGTCCTGCGGGTAGAAGAGGTTCAGCCTGCCGCCACCGGTCGCCTCCGCGTTGTGCGCGAAGGCGGCCTGCTCGGATATGAGGACCGCCTGGTTACGTTTGGGATTGCCCTCCTCGGCGCCGGAGCCGCTCCGTGCCAGGGTCCCCAGCACCAGCGCGTCGCTGTCCGACATCCGCTCGGCCAGCACCTTCGCGGTCTCCGCGACCCTGGTGTCGCTGTCCCCGCCCTGCCGCGCGGACGAGCCGCCGATGCTGGTGAGGGCCAGCAGACCGGTGGCGCTGCGCGCCGGGTCGGCCGCGCCGAGGCGGACCTTGTCCGACTGGAGGGCGGCGCCGACCAGCTCGGCCCACGAGTACGTCTTCTTCGGCCAGCCCAGCCGATCCGACGCGGACGGCACCATGGCGAGAGCCACCGGTGAGGAGGCCACCGAGTCCGAGGGGGAGATGGGGGTGCCCGTGCCGAGCCCCTCGGCCCGGTCCAGCCAGAGGTCGGAGTCGGGCAGCCAGACCTGGAAGTCCGGGGCATCGCCGCCGCCCGCGAGCGCGTCGGCCACCTTGTAGGAGTCGCGGGCCACCACCTCCACGTCGAGGCAGTGGCCGTCGGATCTCACCTCGTCCGCGAGGGCCTGCTCGGCTATGTCCCGGACCGCCGGCGCGATGTCCGGGGAGGCGGCCAGGGACAGGTGCACGGCGGAGTCCTCGCAGGACTCGGAGAACGACAGCAGGCCGCCCTTGACCGCCACCCCCGTTCCCGTCGCCACCGCGAGGACGAGCAGCGTGGCGATGGCGACGGTGCGATGCCGGCGCCGGGGGGACGCGTCCCCGCGTTCCTCCGGCGCGTAGGCGTCGGGCAAGCTGTGACGTCCCATGTCGGTGGTGCCCCCCTGAAGACGAACGATGAACGATGAAAAGGGGGACCTCCCCACCGGCGATGGTGGGCGTCCCCCGGCCTGTCGCGCATGATCTTCGTACCTGCATTCGAGACCCTAGCGGGACGGTGGGCGGGATGAGACGCGATTGCAGAACAAAAGGCAGGTGGAGCGGTGAAGGCGGGGCACGTGGCTGATTCCTATCCTCAAGAGGGCCTATCGCGAGGGATCTTGCGGTCGGAGACGATTCTGGTCCTGGCGCTCTCCCTGGGCGCGAGTGCGGTCTCCGCGCTCATCAGTTTTGTCGGATCGCTGACGAAACCGGGGGGTTTGAAGGATCAGGCGGCGACGCTCAACGGTTCGTACGCCCCGGGACGTCCATGGCTGGATCTGGCGTGGCAAATGTTCGGAATCGCAACGGCCCTGGTGCCGGTCGCCCTGGTGGCGCACCTGCTGATCAGGGAGGGGGCGGGCCTGCGGACCATCGGATTCGACCGCACGAGGCCCTGGTTCGACCTCGGTCGCGGGACGCTCATCGCGGCGGGTATCGGCAGCGCCGGGCTCGCCTTCTACCTGGTCGCCAGGGCGAGTGGCTTCAACCTCACCGTCGTACCGGAGTCGCTGCCCGACGTCTGGTGGAAGTTCCCCGTACTGATCCTCTCCGCGGCGCAGAACTCCGTGGTGGAGGAGGTCATCGTCGTCGCCTACCTGCTGCGGCGGCTGGACCAGCTGGGCTGGTCACCGATGGCCTCCCTGGTGGCCAGCTCCGTGCTGCGTGGCTCGTACCATCTGTACCAGGGCATCGGCGGCTTCATCGGCAACATGGTGATGGGCGTCGTCTTCGTGCTGCTGTACCGGCGTTGGGGGCGGGTGGGGCCGTTGGTCGTCGCCCATACGCTGCTCGACATCGGGGCGTTCGTGGGGTACGCGCTCCTGGCGGGGAAGGTGGACTGGCTGCCGACGCCGTGAGAGGGGGAAGGGGGGCGGCGCAGAGGGTCCTGTACGCCGCCCCGCCGATCAGAAAGCCGTCAGCAGCTCTCCGTCGATGACGGTGACCGCTGCGCCCGTCAGCAGGGTGCGCTCGCCGCGCAGCGCGGTGCGTACGAGCCCCGAGCGGGCCGACGCCTGCAGCCCGGTGAGGTCGTCCCGGCCGAAGCGGGCCGACCAGAACGGGGCCAGCGCGGTGTGGGCGCTGCCCGTCACCGGGTCCTCGTCGATGCCGACACCGGGGAAGAAGCCGCGCGAGACGTAGTCGTAGCCGCGGGCGGGGTCCTCGGCGGCGGCCGTGGCGATGACGCCGCGCCGCGAGTGGGCCACGAGGGCGGCGAAGTCCGGGGTGAGAGCCCGTACGGTCGCCTCGTCGCGCAGCTCCACGAGCAGGTCGCCGATGTGCTCGCCGGTGTCGTGGACCGAGACCGGCTCCGCTCCCAGTGCCCCGGCGAGCCCGGTCGGTGCGGTCTCCTCGAGCAGGGGGGCGGTGGGGAAGTCGAGGGTGAGGGAGCCGTCCGGGTGGGCGGTGGAGGTGAGGATCCCGCAGCGTGCGGTGAAGCGTACGGTGCCGGTGGCCCGCCCCGTGGTGTGCAGGACGTGCGCGGTGGCGAGCGTGGCGTGACCGCACATGTCGACCTCGGTGGCCGGGGTGAACCAGCGCAGCGCCCAGTCGGCCTCGCCGCCCGGTGGCAGGGGGTGGGCGAAGGCGGTCTCGGAGAGGTTGACCTCGGTGGCGATCTCCTGGAGCCGTTCGGCGTCCGGGAAGGCGGCGGACTCCAGCAGGAGGACACCTGCGGGGTTGCCGGAGAAGGGGCGGTCGGTGAACGCGTCGACGATACGAATCCTCATGGGGCGACCGTAGAGCGGCCGCGTGGCAACGGACCAAGGCCAATCCGGGGTTCCTGGCCCTCTCGTCCGGGGCGCGTCGGCGAGTCAGGAGCAGGGGCGCTGCCGCCCGTCATGGCGGGAGTCTCCGTCCCAGGCGGACGAGCGGGGACGCGGCCATCACGGCCGGGGACAGCATCATGCCCGCTGCCGTCACCAGGAGGCTGGTGCGCAGCCCCCACTCCTGCGCGAGGAGGCCGCCGAGCAGCGAGCCGAGCGGGGTGAAACCCATGCCGACGAAGGTGATCGTCGCGGCCGCGCGGCCCTGCATGTTGGCCGGGGTGACGGCCTGCCGCACCGACATGACGGTGACGTTCACCAGTTGGCTGAAGGTCCCGAACACGAAGTTGACCGCCAGGAGCGCGGCCACCGTCACCGCCGAGGAGCCGTGCAGTGCAGGTACCCACAGCAGGGCGGCGTTGCCGATCACCGCGGCGGACACGAGCACCACGCCATGGCCGTACCGGCCCGGCAGCCGCGCGGCCAGGATCGAGCCGAGGAGCGCGCCCGGGCCGGCTGCCGCGAGGGCGAGGCCGACGGTGGCGCCCGGCAGGTGCAGTTCGCGCGGGAGGAAAAGCAGGTAGACGGTCATCGTGGCCGCGAAGGAGAACTGGAAGGCGGCCGAGGCGAGGCAGACGGCCCGGAGCAGGGGGCGCCCGGCGACGAAGCGCAGGCCGTCCCGGATCCGGTGCCGGACCCGAGGGGCGCGCTCGTGGCGCCCCGGTACGGCTTCTGCCCGGCGGATCCGCCGGAGGGTTGCGAACGACACCGCGAAGACGAGGGCGCCGGAGGCTGCGGCGACCGGCGCAGAGAGCAGCGACATCAGTGCTCCGCCGAGCGCGGGACCGCCGATCTGTGCGGCGGACCGGCTGCCTTCCAGCGCACTGTTGCCCTGCAGGAGCTGATCGCGCCTCACCAGCCGTACCAGGGAGGCCTGATAGGCGACGTCGAACAGGACGGACAGAGCTCCCACGGTGAAGGCGACCACGAACAGCGCGGGCAGGCCGAGCAGCCCGAGGAGACCGGCCACGGCTGCCGCGCCCAGCGCCACGGCCCGGGCGGCGTCCGCCAGCACCATCACTGTGCGGGCCCGCCACCGGTCGACCCACGCCCCGGCGAGGAGCGAGAGCAACAGGATGGGTGCCTGCCCCGCGGCACGGAGGGCGCCCAGTTGGCCCTCGCCGGCGTCGAGTGCCAGGACGGCGAAGAGCGGCAGGACGATGAGCGTCGTGTGTTCGCCGAGCTGGGAGGCCGTCTGGCCCGCCCAGAGTCTGCGGAAGTCGGCGTCCCGCCACACGGAGGGTGACGCGGAGGAGCCGGGGGAGGGGGACGGCACGAAGACCCCTGGGGTTGCCGGAACGAGGACCGCCGACCCGGCGCGCGAAGGCGCACCCGGGCTTCGGGCGGGTGAAGGGCTCGCTGTGCCGCGACCTCAGGGGCAGCACGCGATGACGGGCCGGTCTCGGCCTACGACGTCAACGCGCGCTCGGACGACCGGGCATGCCTCACCGCTTCCCTCGGGGGTCACTCGTCGGCCCGAACGTTAGCGCTCGGCGGCGGGAGGCGAAAGGTGATTACGGCCGCCGGCCGACGCCTGGGCGCCGACCGGGGGGCAGCGCCTGGCCAGCCGGCAGCTTCCGGTACGTCGGCCGCCGTTCGGCGGCGGTCCCTTCGGTGGCGGGTGCGGCCGGGGTGGAGGCCGGGGCAGGGCGGGGCGCGTCGATGCGCGCGCGTCGATCCTGGCCCTGGTGGACGACCGGCCGATGCGCGGGTACGAGATGATCCAGGAGACCGGCGAGTGCAGCGGTGGGGAGTGGAAGCCCGGCCCCGGTTCGGTCCACCCGACACTCCAGCTGCTGGAGGAGGAAGGGCTGATCCTCAGCGCGCGCGAGGGCGGCAGGAAGCTGTTCTCGCTCACCGACTCCGGGCGCGGTGAGGCCCGGTCCGCTCCCGGGGCCCCGGAGGAGGCCGCGCGCGGCGCGGACCGGGAGGGCTTGAGCGAGATCCGCGAGGCCGCTTTCGGGCTGACGGAGGCGTTCGGCAGGTCTGGAAGACCGCCTCGGCCGATCAGCGGCAGAAGGCGCTGACCGTCATCAGCGACGCCCGTAAGAAGCAGTACCCGATTCGCCGACGAGCACGGGGCAGGTGGTCCCGTCGCCGACGCGGCAGGGGCCCGTGAAGCGGGGCCCTGCCACGTCCGTGTGGTGATCGTCAGGCAGTGACCAGGCCGTCGAGCTTGCGCAGGGACTCCTGAAGCGCCGCCGTGGCGGAGTCCTTGAGTTTGCCGCCCATCAGGGAGACCGCCGCGCCGGTGAACTCGCCCTCGATGCGCACCACGGTGGCGTCCCCGTCCGGGGACGGGGTCAGGGCGTAGCGCATGGCCAGGTCGACCCCCATCGGGCCCTTGCCCCGGGTCGCCAGCATCCGGCCGTCCTCCAGCTCGTCGACCGTCCACATCGCTTCGGCGGGGAAGCCCATGAGCTTCATGTCCTCCTCGTAGGCGGCCCCCCGCTCCAGTGCCGCCGGGCCACCCTTGGGGAAGCTGGTGTGGGTGGCGTTCCACTCGCCGTACGACGAGAAGTCCGTCAGGTGCGCCCAGACCTTCCCGGCGGGCGCTCCGATGCGTGCCTCAGCGCTGACTTCGGCCATGCGACCACCCCTGGTTCGTCCGGTTACGGTGCCGCGGAACGTAACGGCAGGGGCTTCGACATTCAATACTGACGCACAGTCAGATTTGCCGGTGCTGCCGGATTCCGCCAGATCTCCGCCGCGTCGAAATGGTCCGACGCGCGTGGGTGCGGGCCCTCGTCGTGGCAGTGGAACGCGGCCCAGAACAGATCGGCGGGCAGGGCGTCGTCCGGTGCGTACACGCGGTAGACGTACTGCATCCCGTCCTGCGCGAGCAGAGCGACCATCCAGAACACCCGTGGTTCCCTCCGCCCGGAGCCGATGCGTGCTGTTGCGTGCTGTGACTCGAATGACGTGCGCGCGGGGGGTGGCGGTTGCCCGGGGGAGTGCGGCGCAAGGCGGCGCGCCCCCCCCGAGGGCGATGGTTGTACGCCGTGGCGCGATCTCATCCGCAGGGATGAGGTGATGCTCCGGCGTGCCCAACTTGGGTGGGACGCGTGAATGGGCCGCTCCGCCGATGCTTCGCCGCCCGGGGACTGATGGGGTGGAGTAGTGCAAAACCGGACGCCGAGGATCCCTGAACAGCCCGCCCCGCACCCCGTCGGAGCCGACGCCGGACTCACCGTCGAACTGGCCTCGGTGGTGACGGGCGCGCGCAGGCGTGCGCTGCGGGACGGCGACCGGCAGATCGACACCGCCCACCTGCTGCACTCCCTCATCGAGAGCGACCCCGAGGTCCGCGAGGCCTTCGACGGCGGACCGCAGCTGGCGAAGGTCCTCGGCTACCTCGTGCAGCGCAGCATCGGTTACGGGCTCCGCTGGCAGGGGTCGGTGGAGGACTCGGGGGCCGTTCCCGTCGTACGGGACCCTGTCGCGGGCGGCTGGTCGCCGTCGGCCGCCACCGCGATGGACGATGCGCTGCATCGCGCCGGGCAGCGCGGGGAGCCGCGCGCCCGCGGGCTCGATCTCCTCGCCGCACTGGCCGCTGACGGCGAGTGCCGCGCGGCGGAGGTGCTGGGCCGGGCGGGCGTGGACGCGCGGTGGTTGTCGGGGCGTGCGGTGGAGCGTACGGCGGGGGTGTCTCGGTAAGGGGAAACGGACGGAGTGTTTCGGGGGGTGTGCGGGGGAGCGTATGGGCGACGTGTCTCGACAGGTGTCACAGAGGTGACGGTGCTGTCGGCTGCTGTCATGATGTGCCGATGCACGCGTCTCGGGATACTCAGAAACGAAGCGCCGGCCTGGGGCTCGCCCTGCTTTCGGCCTTCGCTTTCGGCGGCTCGGGGGTCGCCGCCAAGCCACTGATCGAGGCGGGGCTCGACCCGCTGCACGTGGTGTGGCTCCGGGTGGCGGGCGCCGCTCTCATCATGCTGCCGGTCGCCTGGCGTCACCGGAACCTGGTACGTGAGCGGCCCGCGCTGCTGGCCGGGTTCGGGCTCTTCGCCGTGGCCGGTGTACAGGCCTGCTACTTCGCCGCGATCTCCCGTATTCCGGTCGGCGTCGCGCTCCTCGTCGAGTATCTGGCCCCCGCCCTGGTCCTCGGCTGGGTCCGGTTCGTCCAGCGGCGGCCCGTCACCCGGGCCGCGGCGCTGGGCGTGGTGCTGGCGGTCGGCGGCCTCGCCTGTGTGGTCGAGATCTGGGCCGGGCTCAGCTTCGACGCCCTCGGGCTGCTGCTCGCCCTCGGCGCCGCCTGCTGCCAGGTCGGCTACTTCGTCCTCTCCGACCACGGCGGCCAGGAGGGCAAGGGCGGCGACGGGCGGCGCGTCGAACCTCCGCCCCCGCTCGGCGTCATCGCCTACGGCCTGATCGTCGGCGCCCTCGTCCTCACCGTCGTGGCGCGCCCCTGGGGCATGGACTGGTCGCTGCTCGGCGGTACCGCCGGGATGAACGGCACCGGGGTCCCCGCCTGGCTGCTGCTCGGCTGGATCGTGCTGATCGCCACCGTGCTCGCGTACGGCAGCGGCGTCGTCTCCGTCCGGATGCTCTCGCCGCAGGTCGCCGGGGTCGTCGCCTGCCTGGAGGCGGTCATCGCGACCGTGCTGGCCTGGGTGCTCCTCGGCGAGCACCTCTCCGCCCCGCAGCTCATCGGCGGCTTCGTCGTCCTGACCGGTGCGTTCATTGCGCAGTCGGCCGCGCCCAAGCCGCCGTCGGGGCCCGTCGCCGCGGGTACGGGTACGGGCGCGGGGGCCGGTGCCGCCGGTAGTGAGTTGTCCGCCGGGAGGGCTTCGCATTAATGTGCCGGTCATGCATCTGACTGTGCTTCCGCCGCCTGTCGCCTAGCGCGCGCGGCCACTCCTGACGAAGACCGGGCTCGGGCAGTTCCCGAGCGGTTCGTCGCTGCCCGCGTGCGGAGCCGAGCGACCACCACCCTGTCCTCCTCTGGAGTAGTCATATGCCCACCACCCCTGTTTCCGGGCTGCCCGTCGGGCGGAGCCTGCTGTATCTCGTCGTCGCCGGAGTTGCCTGGGGCACCGCCGGGGCGGCCGCCTCCCTGATCTTCCGGGTCAGCGATCTCGGCCCCCTCGCCCTGTCCTTCTGGCGCTGCGCCGGCGGCCTCGTCCTGCTGGCGGGGGCGCTGGCCCTGCGCCCCCGCCGCGCCCCCCGACGGCCCGAACCCCGGCGCCGCCGGCTGCTGCGCATCCTGGGCACGGGTGTCGGTCTCACCGTGTTCCAGAGCGCGTACTTCGCGGCGGTGGACGCCACCGGCCTCGCCGTCGGCACCGTCGTCACGCTCGGCGCCGGGCCCGTCCTGATCGCGGTCGGCGCGCGGCTGATGCTGGGCGAACACCTCGGCAGGGGCGGCCTGGCCGCCGTGACCGGGGCCCTGGCCGGTCTGGCCGTGCTGGTCCTGGGTGGCGAGGGCGGCGACGTCGTCCCGGCCGGAGTGCTGCTCGCGCTCCTGTCGGCCGCCGGGTACGCGGCGATCACCCTGCTCACCCGATGGCTCGGGCGGGACGGTGGCGGCGGTGACGCGCTCACCACCAGCGCCTGGGCGTTCGGCATCGGAGCGGTGGGGCTGCTGCCCATGGCCGCGGCCGAGGGCCTCGTGCCGCACACCGCCGAGACGGGACAGGTGCTGTGGCTGCTGGTCTACGTGGCGGCGGTGCCCACCGCCCTCGCGTACGCCCTGTACTTCGCGGGTGCCGCCGCCGTCCGCTCGGCCACCGTCTCCGTGATCATGCTCCTGGAGCCGGTGAGCGCCGCGCTCATCGCGGTGACCGTCCTGCGGGAGCGGCTGACGCCCGCCACCGTCCTCGGCACCCTGCTCCTGCTGGCCGCCGTGACCGGGCTGGCCCTGGCCGAGGCGCGGGGCGCCGCGGTCACGCGCCGGAGGGAAGCCGAAGGCCTGGCGGTGTAGCGGCCCGGGCCGGGGCGGAGCACGCGGAGGCGGTCCGGGCCGGGGGCCGGGGCGCGCGGAGGTGGCCCCGGCGGGATCGCAGCGCGCGGAGGTTCGGGGGCGGATCAGAGCGCGCGGAGGTAGTCCGGTACGCCGACGGCCGGGTCCAGGTCGTCCGCCGGGACCGGCTGCGCGTAGCCCCGGGTGAGCGGCACGGTCCCGGTCCAGTGGGGAAGGGCGAGGTCCTCGGGCTCGTCGTTGGGGCCCCCGGTGCGGACCTTCGCGGAGACCTCGTCCAGGTCCAGCCGGATCACCGCCGTGGCGGCCAGCTCCTTGGCGTTGGCCGGGCGCGCGTCCCGGGAGCGGCCGGGGACGGCCTGGTCGACGATCGCGTCGAGGGCGATGCGCCGCTCCTCGGGGTCCGTCACCGTGGCGGCGGTGCCGTGGACCACCACGGAGCGGTAGTTCAGCGAGTGGTGGAAGGCGGACCGGGCCAGCACCAGGGCGTCGACATGGGTGACGGTCAGGCAGACCGGCAGCCCCGGGTCCGCCGCCCGGGTGTTCCGCAGCGGGCGGGAGCCGGTCGACCCGTGGACGTACAGGCGCTCCCCGACCCGGCCGAACAGGGTCGGCAGCACGACCGGCGCCCCGTCCCGGACGAAGCCGAGGTGGCAGACGTAGGCCGCGTCGAGTATCGAGTGGACCAGGTCCCGGTCGTAGGAGGCGCGCTCCTTGGCCCGTGTGGGTACCGTGCGGTCGGTGGGTGAGTAGGGGGCGGCGACGCCGGGGCCCGTGCTGGGCGGGGCGGTGTCCTGCATGACGTACTCCCTTGTGGGTCTCATTGCACTAGTGCATACTGCTGTTTGTGCTAGGAGAGTATCGGATCAGTGGGCGGCGTGCATCGGAGATCGCCGCCAGTGTGGAGCGCGGGGTCGGTTCCGGAGACCTCGCGCCCGGTCAGGCGCTGCCCCCCATGCGGGAGTTGGCCGCGCGCCTGGAGGTCAACCCGAACACGGTGGCGGCCGCCTACCGGACGCTGCGCGAGCGCGGAGTGATCGAGACTGCGGGCCGCCGGGGGAGCAGGGTGCGGCCACGTCCGGCCGGCACGTCCCGCGGCTCCCTGCGCATCGAGGCGCCGCCGGGCGTACGTGATCTCGGCGAGGGCAACCCCGATCCGGCCCTGCTGCCGGAGCTCGGACCGGCGCTCGCCGCCGCCGGGGTCCGTGCCGAGAGCCCGGGGCTGTACGGGGAGGCGCCCGTGGTCGGGGAGTTCGCCGCGTACGCGCGTACCGCGATGGACGCCGACGGGGTGCCCGAGGGGCCCGTCGCGGTGACCTCGGGCGCCCTCGACGCCATCGAGCGGGTGCTCGCGGCGCACCTGAGGCCGGGCGACGCGGTGGCGGTGGAGGACCCGGGGTGGGGCAGCGTCCTCGACCTCGTACCGGCGCTCGGGCTGCACGCCGTGCCGGTCGGGGTGGACGACGACGGGCCGCTCGTCGCGGACGTCGAGCGGGTGCTGCGGGCCGGGGCGCGGGCGCTCGTCGTCACCGACCGGGCGCAGAACCCGACCGGCGCCTCGGTGAGCGAGCGGCGCGCCCGCGAGCTCAAGGCCGTCCTCGCCCACCACCCCGGCGTGCTGCTGATCGAGGACGACCACGGCCACGCCATCGTCGACCTGCCGCTGCACCCGCTAGCCGGGGCCACGGACCACTGGGCGTTCGTCCGGTCGGCGGCCAAGGCGTACGGCCCCGACCTGCGGGTCGCCGTCCTCACCGGCGACGCGGTCACGGTCGACCGGGTGGCGGGCCGGCAGCGGCTGGGGCCCGGCTGGGTGAGCCGGCTGCTCCAGCGTGCCGTGCTGCACCTGTGGACCTCGGACGCCGTCGACACCACCGCCGTCGCCCGGTCCTACGGGGAGCGCCGCGACGCCCTCGTCCATGCCCTGGCGGAGCGGGGGGTGGCGGCCCGCGGGCGCAGCGGGATGAACGTGTGGGTGCCCGTCAGCGACGAGACCGGGGCCGTCGCCCGGCTGCTCCACGCGGGCTGGGCCGTGGCACCCGGAGCGCGCTTCCGGATGGGCACGCCCCAGGCGGTGCGGCTCACCGTGTCCCCGCTGACAGCGGCGGACATCGGGCCGCTGGCGGACGCGGTGGCGGCGGCGGCCGGGCCCGCCCGGCCGGTGACGTACGGCTGAGGCGTCCCGCGGGTGCCTGGCGTACGTGCCGGTCAGGTCCGGCCGAGGCGCTTCGTCCGGTCCCCCGCGGTACGGGCCTGGGCGGTGGCCGGCGGGCGGCTCTGGGTGAGGGCCGCCCCGGCAAGCACGATCACCGCGCCCGCGTGAGTGTTCCAGCTCAGCTGCTCGCCGAGCAGGGCGACGCCCGCCGCGGTGGCGATCACCGGGATGAAGTAGGTGACCATCTGCCCGGTCGTCGGGCCCACCTCCTGGACCAGTCCGTACTGGAGCAGCACCGCAAGACCCGTACCGAGCGCGCCGAGCGCCAGTACCGACAGCGTGGGCAGCAGGGGGAACGTGTTCGGCGCGGAGGTGAACACCGGAGTCACCACGGCCAGTTGCAGCGTCCCGACGAAGAGCTGGCTGCCGGTGAGCGTCAGCGTCGAGGAGCCGGTCCCGGCCAGCGTACGGCGGACGTAGATCCAGCCGACCGCGTAGCTGAACGAGGCCAGCAGCGCCATCCCCGTACCGGGCAGGTCCAGGCCGGAGAAGCCCTGCCAGGCGCCCAGGACGGTCAGCACCCCGAGGAAGCCGACGCCCAGGCCGGCGACGCGGCGGCGGGTCGGGCGGTCCTCGGAGAGGGCGACCACCGAGAGGGCCATGCCCCACAAGGGCGAGGTGGCGTTGCAGATGCCCGCGAGGGTGGAGGGGATCGTCAGCTCGGCGTAGGAGAAGAGGGAGAACGGCAGGGAGTTGAGGAAGAACGCCGCCACGGCGATGTGACCCCAGGTCCGGGCCGGGCGTGGCAGCCGCTCACGGCGCATCGCCATCGCGACGGCCAGGACGGCGGTCCCCGCCAGCAGCCTGCCGAGCGTGACCTGGAACGGAGCGAACCCCTGGGTGCCCACCTTGATGAGCAGGAAGCTGAACCCCCAGATCAGGGAGAGCGCGGCGAATCGGATCCGCCAGTCCGCGGCCGGGCGCCGGGTAGCGCCGGTGGCTGGGAGAGGGGCCGGGGGCAGGGAGGCGGCCGCGGGGGCGGCGGGCTGCGGGCAGGGGGCGCTCATGGGGCAACGATGACGAACAGCACTGATAAGAACAAGCGAGACTTTCTGTGCTGGTTCGCGTAGCATCGCTTACGTGTTGAATCTGGAGCGGCTACGCACCCTCGACGCCCTCGCCCGGCACGGCTCGGTGAGCGGAGCCGCCGGGGGGCTGCATGTCACGACATCGGCGGTCTCGCAGCAGATGGCCAAGCTGGAGCGCGAGGTCGGTCAGCAGCTGCTCGCCAAGAACGGCCGGGGCGTCCGCCTCACCGACGCCGGCCGGCTGCTCGCGGACCACGCCGCACGCATCCTGTCGCAGGTGGAGCTGGCCCAGTCCGACATCGAGGCCCAGCGCGGTGAGGTGGTCGGCGAGGTGACGCTCTCCGCGTTCCCCACGGCGGCACGCGGACTGCTGCCCGCCACGCTCACCGCCCTGCGCGCGGACCACCCCGAACTGAGAGTGCGTACGCGCGAGTTGGAGCCCGAGCAGGGGCTCCAGGCGGTGCTGCGGGGCGATGTCGACGTGGCTGTGGTGCTCGACTGGAGCAACAAGCGGCTGCCCGTGCCCGGCGGCCTGACCAAGGCCGAACTCCTCGATGACGCGCCGGACATCGCCATGCCGGCCGGGCATCCGCTGGCCGGCCGCGCGGAGGCGGATCTGGAGGACTTCGCCCAGGACGAGTGGGTCTCCTGGCCCGAGGGTGAATTCTGTTACGAGTGGCTCATGTTCACCCTGCGCTCCCGGGGCATCGAGCCGCGTATCTCCCACCTGGCCGGTGAGCATCACACGCAACTCGCCCTGATAGCCGCAGGGTTCGGTGTCTGCGTCGCACCGAGACTGGGCCGGGGCCCCGTCCCCGGGGGAGTCTGTCTGGTGCCGGTGCGGCAGACCATGCGGCGCCACATCCACGCCGTCTGGCGCACGGACGCCGACCGCCGCCCCTCCGTGCGCGCCGCGGTCGAAGCGCTGCGGGCGGCGGGGGCGCGGGTGGCGGCCGGGGTCTCCGACGGAGGGTGAACTACCGGGACGGGTCTGCCAGTTTGCGGAAGTCCCACGAAGTGATGGTGTCCGGGGTGAGCCGCAGCCAGGCGTGCCGGCCGTCGTGCGGCATCTCCTCCATCCCGAAGTACTTCGCGGGGAACAGCCGCTCCGGTACGTCGAGGTCGAGGCACGGGTCGCCCGTGCGCGGGGCCTCGCCGACGAACTCCGCCGTACCGGACAGCTCCACGCCGCGCAGCTCGTCGTATGCCTCGCCGTCGTCGACCACGACGGCGATCCTCGGGTCCTCGCGCAGCTGGGACCAGCGCAGGCTGCGGATGATGGAGTACAGCCAGAGCGAGGTTCCGTCCCAGACGAACCAGAGCGCGCCGATGTGCGGAGGGCCGTCGGTGGCGAGGGTGGCGACCCGGCAGGTGCGCTGCTCGCGGAGGTAGGCGTCCCGCTCCCCGGGGGTCATCATGATCCGGCGACCGCGGCGCTGGGTGTCGGTCATGCGGGTTCCTCCCCTTGTCATCTGACGAGCCGTCAGAAAGCATGGGGCCTCTTCCCGTGCGGCGCAATGCCCCTCGCCGCTCGGCAGACACCAGGACCGGAGAAGGACCAGGAGGAGGAGCGCCGTGGCGTCCGGAGAATCCCAGGAACGGCTCGCCGCGCTGCTGGTTCCCGCCACCACCGTACTGCTGACCGTCGAATGCCAGCAGGGGGTCGTGGGGCCGGACAGCGCCCTGCCCGAACTCGCCGCGGCCGCCCGCTCCTCGGGCGCCCTCGACAACATCGCCCGGCTGGTCGCCGCCGCCCACGAGGGCGCAGTCCAGGTCGTGCACGCCGTCGCCGAGAGCCGCCCGGACGGACGCGGCGCCAACCGCAACGCCCGGCTCTTCCGCGCCGCTGCCCGGCTCCCCGTCCAGCAGCACACCGGCACCACCGCCGTACGGGTCGCGGCGCCCATCCCGGTCGCGGACGAGGATCTCGTCGTACGGCGGCTGCACGGGCTCTCGCCGCTCGCCGGCACCGACGTGGACGCCCTCCTGCGCAACCTCGGCTGCCGCACGCTCGTCGTCACCGGGGTCTCGGCCAACGTCGCGATCCCCAACGCCGTGTTCGACGCCGTGAACCTCGGCTACACGGCCGTCGTCGCGTCCGACGCGATCGCGGGGGTGCCCGCCGAGTACACCCCCGCCATGATCCGCAACACCCTCGCTCTGGTCGCCACCATCGCCACCACCGACGACATCCTGGGCCGCTGGAAGGAATTCCGCCGACGGCCCGGCGCCTAGGGAGCGGGAGCCCTCCGCCCGGCGGGCACAGACCCTTACGCCAGCGTGATCGAGTCGCCCTCCACAGAAATCTCCCGCGCGGGCAGCGGCTGGGTGGCGGGACCGGCGGTGGGGCTGCCCGTCGCCGCGTCGAACGTCGAATTGTGGCAGGGGCAGGTGATGACGTTGTCCGTGACGTCCTTGACCGCACAGCCCTGGTGGGTGCACGTGGCCGAGAACGCCTTGAACTGACCGGCCGCCGGCTGGGTCACCACGACCTTCTGCGCGGGGAAGACGACCCCGCCGCCCTCGGGGATGTCGGCGGTTTTCGCCAGGACGGCGCCACCCGCCCCGCCGCTCCCCGGCTGCTCGACCGACTCCGCGCCGCCCGACCCGTCCGAACCCCCGCACGCGGTGAGTGCGGCGGCCGCCCCGGCCGCACCCACCGCCAGGACGACCGTGCGGCGTTCGAGGAGGGCCCGGCGCTCCTGGGCTGCGCTCATCGTGGCAATTCCCTTCATCGGTATCCATGAATGTGTCCTTCGGCCATGGGTACGGAGAGCGGGGCGCGGGTGTTCAGTGCGGGCGCGCGGGCGCGCGGGCCCCTGGCGGGGTCAGAGTCACGACGGCCGTACCGCCCGCACGGCTGCCTCTGCGCGCCGGCCGCTGTGTGCCGGTGCGTACGTGGGTCTCCGAGCGACGGGGCCGGAAGTGGGTCTTGTTCACCGAACCCTGCCCTGTACGGTTCGGCGCGCCCGCTACGGTGCCGACGGTGGCTCCGGTCGGTGCCGGGGGCCGCGGAGGGCGGGGGCGGGGCGCCGGGGCAGATGGACGGCGGTCGCCAGCAGGCCGCGCTCCCTGGTCCAGCGTCCGTCGAACTCGCCGAGGCTCCGGCCCTGCACCACGGGGCCCGGAACCAGCAGACGCGCCCGGAAGGTCCGTCCGGCCGGAGCGAAGACGATCTCCGCTTCCGAGAAGTCCAGTTCGCGTCCTGTGAGCGGGTACCAGACCTTGAAAACGCTCTCTTTCGCGCTGAAGAGAAGCCTGTCCCAGTGCACCTCGGGGCGGAGAGCGGCCAGTGCGGCGATGCTCTCGTGTTCGCGAGGCAGGGCGATCGCCTCCAGCACGCCATCGGGCAGCGGCGCGTTCGGTTCCGCGTCGATGCCCAGTCCGAGCGTGTCCTCGGTCCGTGCCACCGCCGCGGCCCGGTAGCCGTCGCAGTGCGTCATGCTGCCGACGATTCCCTCCGGCCACCGGGGAGCCCCCCGGGGACCCGGCAGCAGTGCCACCGGCGGCCGGCCCAGCTCGCGCAGCGCGCGCCTGGCCAGGAACCGTACGGTGGTGAACTCCCGCTGCCGCTTGGGCACCGCCCGCCGGATCAGCGCCTCCTCCTGCGGGAACAGTTCCTCGCCCGGCTCGTGCCCGTCGTCGTGGGACACCGCTGCCACGACTCCGGGAGGCAGTGCGCGGCTGATCACCGGACGGCCGCTGCGGTCCGTGCGGGAAGGATCCGGCGCAGGGGCTCCCGCGGGGGGCGTCCGCGCCACTCGCGGGGGTAGCCGACCGAGACCTCCTCGAAGGGCACCCCGTCGTGCCGCGTGACCCGGGGGATGTGCAGATGCCCGTAGACCATGGCGGCGGCACGGAAACGCACGTGCCAGTCCGCGGTCAGGTCCGTGCCGCACCACTGGGCGAGCTCCGGGTAGCGAAGGACCCGGGTGGGGTCACGGACCAGCGGATAGTGGTTGACCAGGACCGTGGGCATGGACGGATCGACCGCCGCCAGCCGGCGCTCGGTCTCCTCGGCCCGTGAGCGGCACCAGGCGGCCCTGCTCGGGAAGGGGTCCGGATGCAGGAAGTACTCGTCGGAACAGACCACGCCCGCCTCGTGGGCCAGTCGCAGAGATTCCTCGGTCGTGGTGGCGCCGGGCGCCCGGAACGAGTAGTCGTAGAGCACGAACAGGGGCGCGACCGTCACCGGGCCGCCGGTGCCCCGCCAGACGGGATAGGGGTCTTCCGGGGTGTCCACGCCCAGCTCCCGGCACAGGTCGACCAGCCGGAGGTAGCGCTTCTCGCCCCGCAGGTCGCAGGGGTCCTGCGGATGGGTCCACAGTTCGTGGTTGCCCGGGGCCCAGATCACCCGCGAGAAACGGTCACTGAGCAGCCGCAGCGCCCACTCGACGTCCGCGAACTTCTCCGCGACGTCGCCCGCGACGATCAGCCAGTCGTCCGACGAGGACGGGCGCAGTCTCTCGACCAGTGCGCGGTTCTCGTCGTACACGACATGAAGATCACTGATGGCGAGGAGATGTCCGTCGGGCATGCTGCGTTCCTTGTCGGTCGTGGGGGAGTGCGCGTCATCGGTCGTCGGCCGTCGCCGCGATCGGCGAGGGCGGCGCGCCGGCGCGGGCGTCGTGGAGGCGCGCGTACGCGCCCCGCAAGCGGATCAGTTCCTCGTGGGTGCCGCGCTCGACGATCCGCCCCGACTCCATGACGACGATGACGTCCGCGTCACGGATGGTGGACAGTCGGTGCGCGATCACGAAACTGGTCCTGCCCGTGCGCAGCGTCTTCATCGCCCGCTGGATGAGCACTTCCGTCCGGGTGTCCACGGAACTCGTCGCCTCGTCGAGCACCAGAACGGCGGGCTCCGCGAGGAACGCACGTGCCACGGTGACCAGTTGGGCCTCGCCCGCGCTCAGCCCACCTGACTCGTCGTCCAGGACGGTGTCGTAGCCGTCCGGCAGCGTCCGGATGAAACGGTCCGCGCAGGTGGCCTCCGCCGCGGCGACGATCTCCTCGCGGGTGGCCCCGGCACGCCCGTAGGCGATGTTCTCGGCGATCGTCCCGCCGAACAGCCAGGTGTCCTGGAGCACCAGGCCGAACCGTGAGCGCAGATCGCCGCGGGTCATCGTGGCGATGTCCGTGCCGTCCAGCAGGATCCGGCCATGGTCCACCTCGTAGAACCGCATGAGGAGGTTGCCCAGCGTCGTCTTGCCCGCCCCGGTGGGACCGACGATCGCCACCGTGCTGCCGGGCTCCACGGTCAGGGAGAGGTCCTCGATCAGCGGGGTCTCGTCGGAGTAGCGGAAGCCGACACGGTCGAACTCCACCCGCCCGCCGGACGGCTCCGGCCGCGCCGGGTGCTCGGGGTCGGGGCGCTGCTCCTCCGCGTCGAGCAGGGTGAACACCCGTGCGGCAGAGGCGATTCCGGACTGGAGACGGCCCGCCACGGAAGCGACCTGGACGATCGGCTGGCTGAACTGCCGCGCGTACAGGATGAACGCCTGCACATCGCCCAGGGAGAGCTCGCCGCCCACGACCTTCCAGGCGCCCACCACCGCCACGGCGACGTAGCCGAGGTTGGCGATGAACATCATGGCCGGCTCGATGGCACCCGACGCGAACTGGGCCTTCGTCCCCGCCCGGAACAGCGCGTCGTTGTATGCGTCGAACCTCCGCTCCGCCTCCTCGCGCCTGCCGAAGCCCTTGACCAGCGAGTGGCCGGTGCAGACCTCCTCGACCTGGGCGTTCATCGAACCGTTGGCAGCCCACTGCTCCGTGAAACGGGGCTGGGCGCGCCTGCTCATCCAGGCGGCCAGCAGTCCGGAGACCGGGATGCTCACCAGCATGACCAGTGCGAGCGAGGGCGAGATCACCAGCATCAGGACCAGCATGGTGATGATGGAGATGACGGAGGTGATCAGCTCGGCGAGCGTCTGCTGAAGCGTCTGCTGCAGGTTGTCGACGTCGTTGGTCGTGCGGCTGAGCACCTCGCCCGCCGGGTTCCGGTCGAAATAGCGCAGGGGCAGCCGCCCGAGCTTGTCGGCGGCCCGCTCGCGCAGGTCGAAGACCACCCGTTGCACGACGGCCGCGACGAGCCGCCCCTGCACCAGCATGAAGAGGGAGGCCGCGACGTACAGCACGAGCAGGAGAAGCAGCACTTCACCGATCTCATCGAAGGCGGAGCCGGCTCCGCCGCTCACGCTGCCGGGGACGGTGTCCCCCACGAGGCCGTCGACGATCAGATCGGTGGCCCGGCCGAGCAGCAGCGGACCGAACGCGTTGAGCGTGATCCCGACGACGCCGACGACGAGGGCCACGACGATACGGACACGGTGCGGCCGGAGCAGGCCGACCAGCCGCCGGCCGGTGCCGCCGGATCGCGCGGGGTCAGGGCCGGCCGACGAGACCATCAGCGGTCTCCTCCTCGGTGAGCTGGGACAGGGCGATCTCGCGGTACGTCGGGCTGTCGCGCAGCAGCTCCTCGTGCGTCCCCGCGCCGACGACCCGCCCGCCGTCGAGGACCACGATGCGGTCCGCGTCGCGGACCGACGCCACCCGCTGTGCGACGGTGATCACCGTCGACCCTGCGGTCTCCGGCGCGAGCGCGGTACGCAGCGCGGCGTCGGTGGCGTGGTCGAGCGCGGAGAAGCAGTCGTCGAAGAGGTAGACGGCGGGCCGGCGCACCAAAGCGCGCGCGATGGCCAGCCGCTGGCGCTGGCCGCCCGAGACGTTCGTGCCGCCCTGGGAGATCTCGGCGTCCAGGCTCCCGGGCATGGCCGCGACGAACGTGTCGGCCTGGGCGACCCGCAGCGCGTGCCACAGCTCCTCGTCCGAGGCCGCCGGAGCGCCGAATCGGAGATTGGTCGCGACCGTCCCGGAGAACAGGAAGGGCCTCTGCGGCACGAAACCCACCGTGTCGCGCAGGACTTCGGGCTCCAGCTGCCGTACGTCGACACCGCTGACCCGCACCGAGCCCCCGGTGGCGTCGAACTGCCGCAGCACGAGGTTCAGCAGCGTCGTCTTGCCGCTGCCCGTCGAGCCGAGCACGGCCAGGTTCTCCCCCGCGCCGACCCGGAGGTCGATGTCCTGGAGGACCGGCGTCTCCGCGCCGGGGTAGCGGAATTCCGCGCCGCGCAGTTCGACCCGCCCCACGGCGTCCGGCGAAGCGGCCACCGGCCGGGCCGGCGCGGACACGCTCGTCTCCGTGTCCAGGACTTCCTGGATCCGGGCGGCCGACACCCTGGCCCGGGGCACCGACAGGAATACGAAGGCGACCATCACCACCGACATCAGGATCAACGACAGGTACATCAGGAACGCGCTGAGCGCACCGATCCGCATCGCGCCGCTGTCGATGCGGTGCGCGCCCACCCACAGGAGCAGGACCATGAACCCGTTCATGAGCAGCAGGACCACAGGCAGCATCGAGGCGATGAGGCGAGCGACCCGCTGCGAGACCTCGTACAACTCCTGGCTCGTCCGGGTGAACCGCTCACGCTCGTAGCCGTCCCGGACGAAGGAGCGCACCGCGCGCACCCCGCTGATCCGTTCGCGCAGCAGCCGGCCGAGCCGGTCCAGCGAGGTCTGCATCCGCCCGTACAGGGCGCCCATGCGGGCCAGCAACAGGCCGAAGGCGACGGCGACGACCACGACCAGCACCACCAGGATCAGGGCCAACGGCACGTCCTGCTGGAGTGCCAGTGCCACGCTGCCCAGGCACATCAGCGGTGCGGCCACCACGATGCCGAAGCCGGACTGCGCCAGGGTCTGGACCTGGTGGACGTCGTTGACCGTCCGGGTCAGCAGCGACGGGGTGCCGAACCGTCCCACCTCACGGGCGGAGAAGTCCAGCACCCGGCGGAAGACGGCGGAGCGGATGTCGCGACCCATCGCCATCGCGGTCCGCGAGGCCAGGGACACCGCGCCGAGCGCCGCGACGACCTGGACGAGGGCCACCGCGACCATGACGGAACCGAGCCGGGTGACGTAGCCGCGGTCTCCGGTCAGCACACCGTTGTCGATGACGGCGGCGCCCAGCGTCGGCAGCAGCAGGGTGCCGAGGATCTGCACCAGCTGGAGGACGACCAGCAGGGCGGTGAGACGCCGGTAGGGGCGTACGCGGGTACGCAGAAGTCTGAACAGCACGGAACGACACTCCGGTCGACGGAGCCGGCTCGGGCGCCGACGCACACAGTGCACCGCATCGCCGTCCCGAAAATCACTAGTGTTCGGCCGCTTCCGGCGCTGCCGAGGAGCTGCGACTCGTGAATTCCCTAGTAAGGCCGGGATTTCTTGACACTGCGGTCGGCGGCTTGCGAGCGTGCCGATGTCTATCGTCCGGACAGAAGCGTATTCGATGCAAGGTCGTCGACCGAGCTGTGCGTTTGGGCGGTCTCTCCATGGTCCAGAAGGGGTTCGCATGACCAAGCGTGCGCTGATCACCGGTATTACCGGGCAGGACGGTTCTTATCTGGCCGAGCATCTCCTGTCCGAGGGGTACGAGGTCTGGGGGCTGAACCGGGGGCAGGCGAACCCGCGCAAGTCCCGGGTGAGCCGGCTCGTGTCGGAGCTGTCGTTCGTGGACGGCGATCTCATGGACCAGGGCAGCCTGGTCTCCGCCGTCGACACCGTGCAGCCCGACGAGGTGTACAACCTGGGCGCGATCTCGTTCGTGCCGATGTCCTGGCAGCAGGCCGAACTCGTCACCGAGGTCAACGGCATGGGCGTGCTCCGCGTCCTGGAGGCGATCCGGATGGTGAGCGGTCTCAACGGCTCGCGCAGCCCCGGGGAGCACGGCCAGATCCGCTTCTACCAGGCGTCGTCGTCGGAGATGTTCGGCAAGGCCGCCGAGACCCCGCAACGCGAGACGACGCTGTTCCACCCGCGCAGCCCGTACGGCGCGGCCAAGGCGTACGGGCACTTCATCACCCGTAACTACCGCGAGTCGTTCGGGATGTACGCGGTCTCCGGCATGCTCTTCAACCACGAGTCCCCGCGCCGCGGCGCCGAGTTCGTCACCCGGAAGATCTCGCTGGCCGTCGCCCGGATCAAGCTGGGCCTCCAGGAGAAGCTGCACCTCGGCAACCTCGACGCGGTACGCGACTGGGGCTTCGCCGGCGACTACGTCCGCGCCATGCACCTCATGCTCCAGCCCGACCAGCCGGACGACTACGTGATCGGCAGCGGCACCATGCACTCCGTACGCGACGCGGTGCGCATCGCCTTCGAGCACGCGGGCCTGGACTGGCAGGACCACGTCGTCATCGACCCCGCGCTGGTCCGCCCCGCCGAGGTGGAGGTCCTCTGCGCCGACAGCGGGCACGCCCAGGCCGAGCTCGGCTGGAAGCCCACCGTCGACTTCCCCGAACTGATGGCCATGATGGTCGATTCCGACCTGAGCCAGGTCTCCAGGGAGCACGAATACGGAGATCTCCTGCTCGCTTCCAACTGGTAGGGAGCCGAAGGACCGCGAAGGACTAGGGAATTCCCGTAGCGGTCCGTAAGAGACTCGCCACATGGCTTCTGGCTGACGGCTGTGAAGCCATGTGGCTTTCTATTTCTTTCGTATTGCACGGCGAGCGCGAGATGCCCCCGCGTGATTCATGTTCGGCCGCTGGCTGTCGAGATGGGTTGAGTTGAGATGGACAACGAACAGAAGCTCCGGGATTACCTCAAGCTGGCTACCGCCGATCTGCGACGCACCCGGCAGCGGGTCGCCGAGCTGGAGACGGCGGCGCAGGAGCCGATCGCCATCATCGGCATGACCTGCCGTTACCCCGGCGGGGTGAGCAGCCCGGAGGACCTGTGGCGACTGGTCGAGGCCGGTGGCAACGGCATCTCGGAGTTCCCCACCGACCGCGGCTGGGACGCCGAAGCGCTTTCCTCGGCCGGCACCGCGTCCGGCGGCTTCCTCCACGACGCGCCCGAGTTCGACGCGGACTTCTTCGGCATCTCGCCCCGCGAGGCCGTCGCGATGGACCCGCAGCAGCGCGTCGCCCTCGAATCCGCCTGGGAGGCCTTCGAGCGTGCGGGCATCGACCCGACCTCGGTCAAGGGCAGCCAGACCGGCGTGTTCATGGGCGCGATGGCGCAGGACTACCGGGTCGGTCCCGCCGACGGCGCCGAGGGCTTCCAGCTCACCGGCAACACCGGCAGCGTCCTGTCGGGACGCATCTCCTACACCTTCGGCACGGTCGGCCCCGCCGTCACCGTGGACACCGCCTGCTCCTCCTCCCTGGTCGCCGTCCACCTGGCCACACAGGCACTGCGTGCGGGGGAGTGCACCCTCGCCCTGGCCGGCGGCGTCACCGTCATGTCGAGCCCCGGCACCTTCATCGAGATGGGCCGGCAGGGCGGCCTCTCCGCCGACGGCCGCTGCCGCTCGTTCGGGGACACCGCCGACGGGACCGGCTGGGCGGAGGGCGTGGGCATCCTCGTCCTGGAGCGGCTGTCGGACGCCCGGCGCAACGGCCACGAGATCCTCGCGGTGGTACGCGGCACCGCCGTCAACCAGGACGGTGCGTCCAACGGCCTCACGGCGCCCAACGGCCCCTCCCAGCAGGAGGTCATCCAGCAGGCGCTGATCAACTCCCGGCTCTCCGCCGCCGAGGTCGACGCCGTCGAGGCGCACGGCACCGGCACCACCCTCGGCGACCCGGTCGAAGCCCAGGCGCTCCTGGCCACCTACGGCCAGGGCAGGGACGCCGACCGGCCGCTGCTGCTGGGCTCGGTCAAGTCCAACATCAGTCACACCCAGGCCGCCGCCGGTGTCGCCGGCGTCATCAAGATGGTCATGGCCATGCGGCACGGAGTGCTGCCGAGCACTCTTCTCGCCGACGAGCCCTCCTCGCACGTCGACTGGTCCCAGGGCGCCGTGCGCATCCTCACGGAAAGTTCCCCGTGGCCGGAGACGGGCGCGCCCAGGCGGGCCGGCGTCTCCTCCTTCGGCATCAGCGGAACCAACGCCCACACCATCGTCGAGCAGGCCCCACCCGCCCCCGAGGCCGAAAGCCAGGACGAGGACGGGGGCGCGGCGACCGCCGACCGGAGGGGCCCCGTGCCGCTCCTGGTGTCCGGACGGACACCGGAGGCGCTGCGCGCCCAGGCCGCCGCACTGGTGTCGGCCCTGGAGGCCGACCCTTCCGCGACCGTCCTCGACACCGCGTACTCCCTCGCCACCACGCGCGCCGGCTTCGAGCACCGCGCGGTGCTGACCGCCGCCGACCGCGACGCGGCGCTCACCGGTCTGACCGCGCTGGCCGACGGCCGCGAGGCGGCCGGCCAGGTGCGCGGTGTCGCCCAGGGCGACGGGAAGCTGGCGATCCTCTTCACCGGCCAGGGCTCCCAGCGCCTCGGTGCCGGCCGTGAACTGTACGCGCGCTTCCCCGCGTTCGCCCAGGCACTCGACGCCGCCTGCGCCGTCCTCGACCCGCTGCTGGACCGCCCGCTGCGTGACGTGCTCTGGGGTGAGGACGCGGAGGCGCTGAACCGCACCGAGTACGCCCAGCCCGCACTGTTCGCCGTCGAGGTCGCGCTCTACCGCCTGGTGGAATCCTGGGGCGTCAGGCCGGACCACCTGACCGGCCACTCGATCGGCGAGATCACGGCCGCCCACATCGCCGGAGTGCTCTCGCTGGACGACGCGGCCACACTCGTCGCCGCCCGCGGGCGGCTCATGCAGGAGCTGCCCGACGGCGGCGCGATGACCGCCGTGGAAGCCACCGAGGACGAGGTCGCCCCGCTGCTGGCCGGCCACGAGGACTCCGTGTCCGTCGCCGCGGTGAACGGGCCCTCGGCGCTCGTCCTCGCGGGCGAGCGGGACGCGGTCGACGCCGTCGCCGCCCGGCTGGAGGCCGAGGGCCGCAGGACCAAGCGGCTCCGCGTCTCGCACGCCTTCCACTCCCCGCTCATGGAGCCGATGCTCGCCGCGTTCCGCACCGTGGTGGAGGGACTGACCCTCCAGGCCCCGCTGCTGCCGTTCGTGTCCAACCTCACCGGCGAGCCGGCCACCGTCGCCCAGGTCACCTCCCCCGACTACTGGGTGGACCACGTCCGGCGGGCGGTCCGATTCGCCGACGGCGTCGACTGGCTCGCCTCCCACGGTGTGACCGACTTCCTCGAACTCGGCCCGGACGCCGTGCTGTCCACGATGGCCCAGGACTGCCTGGAGACGACGGGCACCGACGCCCACGGGGTGTTCCCCGTACTGCGCGGGGACCGTTCCGAGATCCAGACCCTCATCACCGCACTGGCCGGACTCCACGTGCGCGGTGTCACCGTGCGCTGGGCGGACTGCTTCACCGGCACCGGAGCGCGCCGCCACGACCTGCCGACCTACGCCTTCCAGCGCCGCCGGTACTGGCCCAAGGGCACAGGGGCCCACGGCGGACCGGCCGAGCTGCGGGCCGCCGGGCTCGGTGCGGCGCACCACCCGCTGCTCGTGGCCGCCGTCTCGCTCGCCGACTCCGAGGGCGCACTCCTCACCGGCCGCCTCTCGCTCCGGTCCCACCCGTGGCTGGCCGACCACGCCGTCCACGGCACCACGCTGCTCCCCGGCACGGCCTTCCTGGAACTCGCGATCCGCGCGGGCGACGAGGTCGGCTGCGACCGCGTCGAGGAACTGACCCTGGCCGCGCCCCTCGTCCTGCCCGAGCAGGGCGGCGTCCAGGTGCAGATGTGGATCGGCAACCCCGACGACTCCGCCCGCCGGACCGTGGACGTCTACGCACGGCCGGAGGACAGCGACGAGAGCGCCTGGACGCGGCACGCCACCGGTGTGCTCGCCGTCCGGCGGCCGGGCGGGCAGGAGGGCGAGGGCGCCCCGTTCGACGCCGCGACGGCCTGGCCCCCCGCCGGAGCGGTGCCGCTGTCCGTGGACGGCGTCTACGACCGGCTGGCCGACGACGGCTTCGCCTACGGCCCCTCCTTCCAGGGCCTGCGGGCCGCCTGGCAGCGCGACGGCGAGGTGTACGCGGAGGTCGTGCTGCCCGAGGGCGGCGAGGCCGACGCGGGCTCCTTCGGGCTGCACCCCGCGCTGCTCGACGCGGCGCTCCACGCGACGTCCTTCGTCGAACTCGGCACGGAGAGCCGCGGTGGACTGCCCTTCTCCTGGGAGGGCGTGACCCTGCACGCCACCGGCGCCGGCGCCCTGCGGGTGCGGCTGTCGCCGACCGCCGGGGACGCCGTGTCGATCAGCGTCGCCGACACCTCGGGCGAACCGGTGGCCTCCGTGGAGTCGTTGGTGCTGCGCGCGGCCGGCGACCCGCGGACCGACGCCGCGGCCACCGCCGCCCGCGACGCCCTGTTCGGTCTCGACTGGGCACCCGTACGGCAGGCGGCGACCGCTCCCGGCTCCCTCGCGCTGGTGGGACCGGACCCGTTCGGCCTGGAGTCCGCGGGCGCCCTCGCCACGTACCCGGACCTCGCGGCCCTGGCGGAGGGCGGGGGTCCGGTGCCGGACGTCGTCCTCATGGCGGTCGACGGCACGCCCGCCGTGCCGGACGCGGACGCGGCGCGGACCGCCCACACCCTGACGGCCGGTGTCCTGGCCGCGGTGCGGGACTGGTCGGCCGACGAGCGGTTCGCCGGTTCCCGGCTGGTGTTCGTGACCCGCGGCGCGGTCGGAGGCCACGACGTCGCGGCGGCTGCCGCCTGGGGCCTCGTCCGCTCGGCGCAGGCGGAGAACCCCGGCGCCTTCGCCCTGGTGGACCTGGACCCCTGGGAGCCCGCCCCCACGCCGCTCGCGGCCCTCGGGACGGACGAGCCCCAGATCATCGTGCGCGACGGCGTCGTACGGGCCGCACGGCTGGTCCGCAGAGCCCTCGGCGACCTCACCTCGGGCCCCGACTGGGCCGGCGGGGGCAGTGTGCTGATCACCGGTGGCACGGGTGGTCTGGGCGCGGTGACGGCGCGGCATCTGGTGGTCGGACACGGTGTGCGGCGGCTGTTGCTGGTGAGCCGTAGCGGTCTCGACGCCGAGGGAGCCGAAGCGCTGGTCGAGGAGCTGACGGAGCTGGGCGCCGAGGTCGTCGTCGGACGGTGCGACGTGTCCGACCGCCTCGCCCTGGAGCGGCTGCTGTCCCGGCACGAGGTGTCGGCCGTGATCCACACGGCGGGGGTGCTGGACGACGGCGTCGTCACGTCGCTGACCCCGGAGCGGCTGGAGAAGGTCCTGCGGCCCAAGGCCGATGCCGCGTGGCACCTGCACGAGCTGACCCGCGACCGGGATCTCGCAGCCTTCGTCGTCTTCTCCTCGGTCGCCGGAGTGATCGGCAGCCCGGGGCAGGGCAACTACGCCGCCGGCAACGCCTTCCTGGACGCGCTGATGGAGCGTCGTCGGGCGGAGGGCCTGCCGGGTGTGTCGCTCGCCTGGGGCCCGTGGGACAGCACCGGCGGCATGACCGGCACGCTGGCCGGGACCGAGGCGGACCGGCACGCCCGCTCCGGTGTGCGGGCGCTCGCCGCCGGGCAGGGCGTCGCCCTGTTCGACGCGGCCACGGCCGCCGGGGAGGCGCTCGCCCTCCCCGTACGCCTGGACCTTTTGGCCCTGCGCGCGCAGGGCGAGGTCCCGCCGCTGCTGCGCTCCCTCATCCGCAGGCGCACGCGTCGTGCGGTCGTCGCCGGCTCGGGCACGGCCGGGGACCTGGTCCAGCGACTGAACCGGCTGGACGCCGAGGAACGCCTCGACCTGCTGCTCGACCTCGTGCGCGGGCAGGTCGCCCTCGTGCTGGGCCACGCCGGCGGCGAGGACGTCGACGCCGGCCGCGCCTTCCGCGAGCTGGGCTTCGACTCGCTGACGGCGGTGGAGCTGCGCAACCGGCTCAACGCCGTGACCGGGCTGCGGCTGCCCGCCACCCTGGTCTTCGACTACCCGACCGTGCGGAGCCTGGCCGGATACGTCCTGGACGAACTGCTCGGCACGGACGCCGCCGCGCCCACCGCCACGCGTACCGCCGCAGTGGCCGACGACCCCATCGTGGTAGTGGGGATGAGCTGCCGGTACCCGGGCGGGGTCGCATCGCCGGAGGACCTGTGGCGGCTGGTCACCGAGGGCGCCGACGCCGTGTCCGGCTTCCCGACGAACCGCGGCTGGGACGTCGCGTCGCTCTACCACCCGGACCCGGACCACCCGGGGACCGCGTACACCCGCTCGGGCGGATTCCTCCACGAGGCGGGCGAGTTCGACCCCGAGTTCTTCGGGATGTCGCCCCGCGAGGCCCTGGCGACCGACTCCCAGCAGCGGCTGCTGCTCGAAGCCTCCTGGGAGGCGGTGGAGCGGGCCGGCCTGGACCCGGTGTCGCTCAAGGGCAGCGCGACCGGGGTGTTCACCGGTGTGATGTACAGCGACTACGGCGCGGTGATGGCGGCCCCGGAGTTCGAGGGCTTCAGGGGCGGCGGCAGTTCCGCGAGTCTCGCCTCGGGCCGGGTGTCGTACACGCTGGGGCTGGAGGGTCCGGCGGTGACGGTGGACACGGCGTGTTCGTCGTCGCTGGTGGCGATGCACTGGGCGATGCAGGCGCTGCGCGGTGGTGAGTGCTCGCTGGCGCTGGCCGGCGGTGTCACCGTGATGTCCACCCCGTCGGTGTTCATCGACTTCGCCCGTCAGCGCGGGCTCTCCGCCGATGGCCGGTGCAAGGCGTTCTCGGAGTCGGCCGATGGTGTCGGCTGGTCGGAGGGTGTCGGGATGCTGGTGCTGGAGCGGCAGTCGGACGCGATGCGTAACGGTCACGGGATCCTGGCGGTGGTGCGGGGTTCGGCGGTCAATCAGGACGGTGCGTCCAACGGTCTGACCGCGCCGAACGGTCCTTCGCAGCAGCGGGTGATCCGTCAGGCGCTGGCCAGTGGCGGGCTCACGCCGGA